>NZ_JNJF01000017.1:0-87212 GCF_000701565.1 Selenomonas sp. FC4001
AAATAAATATCCCCCGGCTTAGCCGGGGGTTTTACATTAACGGCCTATAAGGCCTCTTTTTACCAGCTGCGCTTAAAAGCGCTTGTACGGTCCGCCACACGCTACTTATTTCCGATTACCCGTAAACGGGTCTATCGCCTCTAGCGTTAGCTGCTCGGCCATATGGTCTTCACTTAGTTGCTGCTTTATATATTCCGCTATCTTCTTTTCGTTCTTTCCTACGGTACTCACATAATATCCTCGACACCAAAATTGTCTGTTTCTATACTTATATTTCATATTCCCCCATTTCTCATATATCATCAGGCTACTCTTCCCCTTCAAAAATCCCATAAAGTTCGATATACTAAATTTCGGTGGTATCTCTACCAAAATATGGATGTGGTCTGGACATGCCTCAGCTTCCAGTAAATTCACCCCCTTCCATCTGCACAATTCACGTATTATCTTTCCAATCTCATACCTCATTTGCCCGAAAAACACTTTCCGCCTATACTTCGGCGCAAAAACAATGTGATATTTACACTCCCATTTCGTGTGTGATAAACTATGGATGTCGTTCTTTTGCATTACGACAAAACCTCCCTATTCATAATTTTGCAGTTGACGGACCGCAACAATTATTTTCTAGGGAGGTTTTTCTTTTCCTTTAAAGACTCATCGCTAAAGCTTTACGGAACCCCTGGTCTAACCAGGGGTTTTCTAATAACAAAAACGGCAGAACCCGTAAGATTCTGCCGTTATCACAGGTAAATTTTTTCTTGCTTACTGTTTGCTGTTGCTGACTTCTAAAATGCCAATCAGCTTATACAGCAGGCGATAAAGTTCCTGAGCATCCTCCATGGGAAACTCTGCCACTTCATTGGCCATAGCCTGGGGAATCTTGGCAGCAGCCCGCTTGAGCTTACGGCCTTCCTCCGTAATGCAGGCGATAACAACCCGCTCATCCACCGTGGAGCGCTCCCGCTTCAAATATCCCTTGCTTTCCAGCTTCTTTAAGAGCGGAGTAAGCGTGCCCGAATCCAGATGCAGCTTCTTGCCCAAATCCCGTACACTGACCTTGCCCTCTTCCCAAAGGACCATCATCGTAATGTACTGGGTGTAGGTAAGACCTAACGCATCGAGATGAGGACGATATGCCTTAACGACTTCCCGGGCGCAGGCATACAGGGGGAAACAAACTTGATTCTCCAAACGCAATGAATCTTTTTTGTCCATAAAATCTCCCTCATTTCAAATATTTTATCACACTTTGATTTTAGTATTTTTCCCTCTAAAAGTCAACGATAAAACTATTTTGTAATCTAGTTATCAAATGAATTTATTCTGATATTATTTACTTTTTCGGACATATGTCCTCTTATTGCAAATTGACTACCGCCGCAATTTCGTGTAGAATTGTCGTTGTACTTTCATTATATATAAAGGAAGAATGTTTATGACTATAACCAGTGCACAGCAGGATGCCTTCATCCGCCGACTGGCAGCGGCGGCCAGTTATTTCTGCTGTCTTATCGCTTTTTACATCGACATCGGACAGGACATGGGCGCCAAATACTTTATGCCCATCCTCCTGCCTGTGATTGCCGCTTTGGTGCTGACGCAATACGCCACCCGCGTGTCCATCTTCAGCCGGGCGGCACTTCCCAATCTCCTCACGAGCTTAGGCTGGAGCATGACCTTTCCGCTGCTCTATGCCTGGACTTACAACTCGGTCTGGTATCAGTCCAAAATCTGTTTTGACTTCGTGGTGGGTACGGCAGCCTTCGTGCTCCTGATGAGCATCGAAAGTGTACTGACACGGCTGGGCCATGTAAAGATAAGTTCTCTCTTTATGGCGCTCCTGAACTTCGCCTGTCTGGCCATTCCCTTTATCCAGTGGGTTTATTACTGCCTCTTCTGGCACTGCCTGACCCCGGCCTCCCTGATGGCCCTTTACCTGACCAACTACAACGAGAGCATTGACTTCATCCAGTCCAATCTGGGTCTTGTGCCCACCCTTTTGATTTTCGCCGGCTTTGCGCTTTTCATCTACCTGGCTTATCGGGCGCATCTGCACTTTGCCCGGCTGACGGAAGATGATGAAGCCAGCGCCCTGCGTCTTTCCACGTTGGGTGTGCTGACCTTCCTCGCACTTTGGGCGCACAGCTACTACATTCCCCAGACTTCCTTCGCCGAACTTTGGGAGGATGTAACCACCTATGTGACCCAGACACAGGAATACAGCATTGGCCATGATGAGCGCTACGACAGCCTGATTATCGACACGGAAAACACGCTGGCTGCCAAAGCTCCGGGCACGGTCATCCTCATCATCGGTGAGTCTGCTTCCCGGAACTACATGAAGGCTTACACGCCGGAGTTCCCCTACGAGAACACGCCTTGGCTCAACGAAAAACTGGCAAACGCTGAATCGGGCTTTATCAATTATCATAACGCCTATTCGTCCTGGTCCCAGACGGTGCCTGTACTGCAGCGTGCCCTGACGGAGCAGAGCCAATACAACGGCAAGGAGTTCTTTGAATCCGCCTCCATCCTCGATGTGGCCAAAAAGGCCGGCTACGAAACCTGGTGGTTCAGCAATCAGGGCCGCTATGGCCAGTACGACAGCGCCATCACCTTGGTGGCCAAAACAGCTGACCACGCCACCTGGACGGACGATTCCTACACCTTTACGGATAAGTATGACGAGGCGCTCCTGCCGTATCTCACGCAGATTGACCCGTCCAAGAACAACTTCATCGTCCTGCACATCATGGGCAGCCATATCTACTACAACAACCGCTATCCTGCTGCCTTCGATAAGTTCCAGACCACGGAAGAAGATTCCCGGGCCACTTCGACACCATCTTATGCCAACAGCATCCTCTACACGGATTATGTAGTCAGCCAGGTCTTTGACTACGCGCAGAAACATCTGAATCTGCAGGCCATGGTCTACTTCTCCGACCACGGAGAAAACCTGGAAATCTCCCATAACCCGGATGTGTTCAGCTTCGATATGGTGCGGATTCCCTTCTGGGTTTACATCTCCCCGGGCTATCAGGCAGCCATGCCCCGTCATTCGGCCGCCCTCTATGACCATCAGCATCGTTACTTTACCAACGATATGCTCTACGATACCATCAGTGGTCTCTTAAATGCCCCTTCCAACCGCTACAATCCCGAACAGGATTTTGCCAGCTTCAGCTACAGCTTCAACCGGCAAAACCTGACTACCATGCTCGGCCAGCACAAGCTCACCGAGGACCCGGACGGCGGCCCGGAAGAACCAACCGAATAAACAGAAAAACAGCCTTGCCTGCAACAAATGCAGAGCAAGGCTGTTTTGTATGTTATTTACTTTCCGTATGTTTGTCTTTGCCAAACCATAACCAGAACAAAATGGGAAAAACGATGAATTCCACCAGCAGAATGATGGCAAACAGGCCATTAATAAAATCCCAGCTTAGGAAAAAAGATTCCTGTCTAGGCTCTGGCGGCATATGCAGGCGATTCGGCACAAAACCGCTGACAATCTGCGGCTCTTCCTTCGTGCCCGCCGCCGTAGCCACCGGTACCGGAGCGCTGTCCTTATCCGGAACTTCCTCCACGAAGATTCCCGCAAGACAGGTCAGCGTCAACGACAGCACAGCTACAATTAAGAACGTCATTATTTTATTGTCTCTGGCCCCCTGCCGACTATCCATTGCTCTTCCTCTCATAATATTTAATCTTTCTTTAATAAAGTTCTTTCTATACTTTACCCTCTTAACCGTCATTTGTCAAATTGGATTGATTCCTATTCTAGCCCTAAGACGGAGGGAAGGGGAGGCAATAACTTTCGCCTGCTTATGCAAGCTTGCCTAACGCGACCGAAAGCCATTGCCTCCCCTTCCCTCCTTGGTTTTGGCACTGCTGCGCAGAGAGACGTACTCATCACATAGTTCATACTAAGCCCGAGATGATTGGTGATGTTTTCCGCAGCTTTTGACAAACCTGTCTATGGCGGAGGAAAATATTACTAGTCAGCTCGGGCGTCCTAGCACATGGATGTAATGTACACAGTAGCCGCGGGGACAGATGATGTTTTTCCGTTGCGTTAGGCAAGCCTGCATAAGCTAAGGAAAAAAATTATCTGTCCCCGCGGCGGCATATCATCTGGATGTAATGCACGAAAAAAGCCCGGTGGCTGATAATGCTTTTCCGTCGCGTTAGACAAGCCTGCATAAGCAGAGGAAAAGTATTATCAGCCACCGGGCGTCTTATCATATCGATGTTAACGAAATAACAATCTTACTTGGCTACAGCCGGATTAGCTGCCGCCTTTTTCTTATCCCCCATCTTACGCAGCACAATCCAAAGCGGGCTGGCAATGAAGATGGACGAATAACAGCCGCAGCCGAAACCAACCAACAGGGCAAAAGCGAAGTCCTTGGTGGTTTCACCGCCGAAGAAGTACAGGGCGAAGGTCGTAAACATTACCGTAAACACCGTGTACAAGGAACGGGTCAGGGTCTGGAACACGGAGGTGTTGACCAGCTGAACCACATCGCCGCCCCGGCGGAAGTGCAGTTTCAGATTCTCGCGGATGCGGTCGAAGATAACGATGGTATCATTGATGGAGTAACCAACGATGGTTAAGAGCGCCGCAATAAAGGAAGAATCAATCTGACGGCCCGTAAAGGAGAACACTGCCAGCACGATGAGGATATCGTGAACCAGTGCGAGCACGGCCGCTACACCGAAGCGCCATTCAAAGCGATAGGCAACATAGGCAATGATAAGAGCCCAGGAAACCACTAGGGCCATCACCGCATTGGTAATCAGCTCGCCGCCAATCGTGGCACCAACTTTTTCCTCGCGGAGCACATCGTAGTTTGCCACATCGGTCTTGATGGCCGCCATGACTTCCTTGCGCTGTTCCTCTTCCATATCCGTCGTGCGAATCATAACATTTTCTGCTTCCGTCACGCCGGTTTCAGCGCCGGTAAGCTGAATCTGAGAACCCTCCAAGCCGAACTTAGCAAGGCTCGTACGCACTTCAGCAATCGCCACAGGACGTTCAAATTTTAAATCGATAATGGTACCACCGGTGAAGTCGATACCAAAGTTAAAGCCCCGGGTAAACATGCAGATAAGCCCGGCCACAATGATAACTGTGGAAATGGCGAACCAAATCTTGGAACGCCCGGCAATATCAAGCTTGTTCATGCTTTAAGTCCTCCTTTTTCCACAGCATATAACCGTTGGCACCATAGGCACCGGGATTCTCCGAAATCTTGGAATTGATCATGAGTTTCAGGAGATACTGCGAAAGTGTGATGGCCGTCAGCATGGACAGCATTGTACCAAGCCCCAAGGTGATGGCAAAACCGCGAATCGTACCAGTTCCGAGGAAGAATAAGACACCTGCGGCAATAATCGTCGTGATATTGGAGTCAAAGATGGTCGTGAACGCACGCTTGAAGCCTGCATCCATGGACAAGCGTAAGGTCTTGCCCTGAATCTGATATTCTTCTTTGAAGTGCTCGAAAATCAGCACGTTGGCATCAACGGCCATACCGATGGACAGGATGATACCAGCCACACCGGGCAGGGTCAGCGTTGCATCCAGGAGATACAGCAGTGCCAGCAGAACTACCGTATAAGCCATCAAAGCCACGTCGGCGATAAAGCCGGACAGGCGGTAGAACAGCAGCATGAAGATGAGTACCGCGCCAATACCAACAGCAAAGGCAAATACGGATTTATCCTTGGAGTCCTGACCAAGGGTCGGGCCTACCGTACGGGTTTCAATGATGTTGACCTTTACGGGCAGTGCACCACTGCGGAGCACGACAGCGAGGTTCTGTGCTTCTTCGAGCGTCTTCTGGCCCGTGATTTCAGCACGGCCGCCTAAGATAGGTTCGCGGACATTCGGAGCCGTCAGCACTTCGCCATCGAGCAGGATGGCAATCGTGCGGCCCACGTTTTTCGTCGTGAGGTCGGCAAACTTTTTGGCACCTTCATCAGAAAATTCCAGATTAACGACATTCTGACCGCTCTGCTGATTGGTAGCAGCCTGCGCATCCTTCAAATCCGTACCGGTGAGGACGGTATTGCCTTCTTCGTCCTTAAATTCCAGCATAGCCGTCTTACCGATGGTCTTAATGGCTGCATCCGGGTCTTTTACACCCGGCAGCTCAATAATGACGCGGCGGGCACCTTCACGCTGAATAATCGGTTCGGTGAGGCCCAGCGAGTTTACGCGCTTTTCCATAATCGTGACTACGCGATTCATCGCATCATCATTTACCTGTGCAATATCTGTGTCCTCAGCTTCGAGTACCACGTGGGTACCACCCTGCAAATCCAGGCCCTGACGAATGGAGAAAGCCAGCGGCTTTACAAAGGCCAGGAAGATGCCGATAATGGCGACAACACAGACAATAAGTTTCATGAGATTATTCTTTCTCAAGAGTTTTCATCCCCTTTTGTCTTTCGTTTTCTATATTCTTTGACGAAATTGATGACCTTGTCCCGCACCTCGGCAGCGTTGTATTTATCGGTCTGAATGTAGAGGTCAGCATGGGCCCTGGCATCTGCCAACCGCTTATGCTGCACCTCCAGCCTGCTTTCATCCCAATAAACTACACGCCGCTTGTGAATAGCCGGCATGGTCGCATCAATCATCACCAAAATATCTGGATGGCGCTTCGCCCAAAAATTATGAATCCCGGAATGTTCCTGCGCCACATTATAAGCATCAAAGCCAGCCGCCTTTAACCCGGCAACCAGCGTCGTCTTTCCCGAAGCACAAACTCCCACAACCGCAATCTTCAAGACAATCACTCCTATCCAGTTAAAAAATTAATAAGGATATGTTACCTCAAGCTGCTCAATCTTGGGGCTCGATGGCGAACCATCGGTTATCCCCATGACCAGCACCGTCATATCATCCGACGCCTTTTCCGCATCGAGTTCCAACGCATAATCCATAATGCTCTTGGCGATAAAGGCCACATCCTCGGCTTCATTCTTGCGAACGATTTCCATGATTTTCTCAAAATCAGCCGGATGGCCCAATCGCTTTTTGCCAGCATGGGCAATGCCGTCCGTATAGGACACAATCAGCATCCCCGCCGTCAACGGCACTTCGTACATCAAGGGCTTCATATGACGGTTGACGCCGATAGGCTCCACATTTTCATCATACACCGTTTCATACTCCGGCGTCTTGATGATGACGGGACAGTTGGAATTGCGGCTGATAACCGCCGTTTCCGTATCGAGGTCGGCGCTTACCACCGTCAACGTGCAGGATACCTTCTTGTCTTTCATGGCATAGAGATAATCATGCACCGCCCGCGCTACCGCCCCGTCACGGGCACCATCGGATATGAGCTGCGTAGCCTTATTCACCACCCAGCTGCTGGTATGATGAGCTGCCAGCCCATTGCCCTGCCCATCGGCAATGATGGCAGAAATCCCCCCATGGGGACGCTCCACAATATCGCAGGTATCGCCACAGACTTCCGTCGCATACTTAGAAGTCTTAGCCATGCCAATCTTAACTTCCATAACACACTCCCCCATAACACCCCAGCGCTCAAGGATGAGCGCTCGCGGACGTAAATCACGTGATGTGATTTCATTCCGCAGTTTTCTTTTGGTACTTTTCTTTGCGCCAAAGAAAAGTACATAGAAACTCACTTACAATAAGCAGTTATAAATTCCCTGCTCCGTAATAATCTTATGCACCAGCTCGTCATGCCCTTCCATGGGAATATTCGCCACCAGCTGACACGAATAGGCAAGGGCTATCCGTTTTGCCTTGACGGCCTTCGCCATAAACGCATCATAGAAGCCTGCCCCCATGCCGAGCCGTTCGCCCCGGGTATCAAAGGCTACCCCGGGCACGACAATCATATCGAGCTTCTCTGGAGCAACCACCTGACTCTTAACCGGGTCCGGCGTCAGGATGCCATACTCCCCTTCCACCAGACTATCTAAGTCCGGCAAGGTCACAGCCTCCATCTGCCCCTTGCTGATTACTCTGGGCATAGTCACCGTAACCCCCATATCCAGCCAACGGTGAATCAGCGGACGAATCTGCACTTC
Organism: Selenomonas sp. FC4001; assembly: GCF_000701565.1. Lineage (NCBI taxonomy): Bacteria > Bacillati > Bacillota > Negativicutes > Selenomonadales > Selenomonadaceae > Selenomonas > Selenomonas sp. FC4001. The sequence goes on from NZ_JNJF01000017.1 coordinate 8,083, forward strand.
ATCGCCCATGGAGGCATAACACATGACGACCTTCGGCTCCTTGAAATCCGGCAATGCACAGAACACATCAATCATACGCTGGCTGGCCTTTTGACGGTACGGCTCTTTCAGTTCCCGCCGAACCGCCAAAATCTTTGCACGCAAAGCCTTTTTCTCAGCCAGCAGTTCCTTTTTATCCGTATCCATAACTTAGGCCTGCTTATCCTGGGTAATGTTGGCATTGATGGAAGCCCGTGAAACCTCAATCACCGTGTTTTCGGCAATTTTCAGCTTGATTACCTTATCGTCAATGCCCGCAATCGTACCGTAGATACCACCGATGGTCATAACCTTGTTGCCCTTTTCCAATGTATCGAGCATGCTCATGCGGCGTTTCTGCGCCGCTTTCTGCGGACGATACAGAAGGAAATAGAAAATCGCAATCATCACGAAGATAGGGCCCCAAGTGCCCAAAGCTGTCATGGTTTCCGGAGTCATAATAAGCACCTCTTCTTTAATTTATCAGCGTTTGTAGTTGGCCAAAAATTCACTGCGGAACTGCGTAAACTTACCGTCAATAATCGACTGACGCATTCTACGCACGAATTCTTCGAGGAAATAGAGATTGTGCAGCGACAGCAGGCGCAGTCCGAAGATTTCCCCAGCACGCACCAGATGGCGGATATAAGCGCGGGTGTAGCCGTTGCGGCAGGCGTAACAGCCACAGCCTTCCTCAATCACATGATGGTCATGGGTGAGGTTGGCATTCTTCATCACCAGTCTGCCCGTCCAGGTCATGGCCATGCCATTGCGCGCCACGCGGGTCGGATATACGCAGTCGAACATATCAATGCCGCGCATTACACCTTCCACGAGGTGGTCAGGCGTGCCCACGCCCATCAGATAGCGAGGCTTGTTCTCCGGCAGCAGGGACGTGGAATACTCCAGCATCTCATACATGAGTTCCGGCGGTTCCCCCACCGACAGGCCGCCCACGGCGTAACCGGGGAAGTCCATCTCCACCATCTCTTTGGCATGCCATTTGCGCAAATCCTTATACATACCGCCCTGCACAATGCCGAACAGTCCCTGATTGGGCGCCGTCATGGTATCCTTGCAGCGCTGTGCCCAACGCAGCGTGCGCTCCGTGGACTGCTTTGCATAGTCATGGTCAGCAGGATATGGCACACATTCGTCAAAGGCCATGACGATATCCGAGCCTAAGCACATCTGCACCTGCATGGAAACTTCCGGCGACAGGAACTTCTTCGAACCGTCAATATGCGAACGGAAGGTCACGCCTTCTTCAGTGATTTTGCGCAAATCGCCCAGCGAGAAAACCTGAAACCCGCCACTGTCGGTGAGAATCGCGCCATCCCAGTGCATGAATTTATGCAGGCCGCCGGCTTCCTTCACGAGCTCCATGCCCGGACGCAGGAACAGATGATAGGTGTTCGAGAGGATTATCCCCGCACCCAAATCCTTCAGCTCTTCCGGCGAAACGCCCTTGACCGAAGCCTGCGTGCCCACAGGCATGAAAATCGGCGTAGGGAAACTGCCATGGGGTGTATGGATAATACCGGCACGAGCACCTGTTGCCTCGTCCTTTTTCACTAATTCATAAGTAATTGCAGCCAAATAAAAACCTCCTAAATTTCAGCTGTCCAAGTGGTCTGATGATAGACCACTACCAACCATAAATGATACCACAAAACAAGCCGAAACACAAAAGAAAACTGCCGTATCACAGCGAAAGCCTGATACAGCAGTTTTCTTTTAAGCCTGAATATCCACCATCGTACCCAGATTCGGGTCAACGGCCAGTTCCTCCAGCATTTCCTCTGCAGCAACTTCCGTGGTATCCATGGCCATTTTCAGGACCGCCATGCCCATATCCTGCATGGCCTGCCCCTGATGCATGTTCACCGACATTGCGGCGATACTCATATCCATAGCCACACCTCCTCAGCTAACTGAAGCAGCACATCCTTGTGCTATTCTATATATCGAACGATTTGCGGACAAGTTAAGCCCCAAATTCATCAATCAGCGGATAAATCCCGCATCACTTCTGCAGTAAATATCCCCGCCCGCTTATGAGCAGCTCTTTGCTTCCTTCGGGTCTCCGAACCGTAATCTCCGTGAAATACAGGCGGGACTTATCTTCGAGCAGGTATTCATCATCGAGAACGACATTCTGCGTTCCCATATCATTTTTATGTGTGGCCATAAGCCCCTTCACATAATCGTGGATATCCACCGATTGCTTATTTCCATCTTCCAGCTGTATCACGGCCACTCCCCGCTTGACGGTAAAGGAATAAACCATTCGGAAACCGGCAACGGGAATTCCCTTTTGCCGTGGCTTAAAGACCACTCTAGTCTGCTCCGTTCGCTTTTCTGTCTTGCCATTCGTTGGCTTGGCATTAATGTAGTAATCCTTCCAATTTATTTCATCGACCTGCCGGCAAAAGTTCTCCCTGCTGTCGCTGGCCAGACTGGATTCGCAGATATACTCCACACAACTCCTTATAGCCGGCGTGCGTTCTGCAGAAATCGGATGGCTCATCACAATCCTGCCATCTTCATACAAACCTTCCTGCTCCAGCAGCGCGATTAAACGTGCCTGCTGATTATGCAGGGGCACCCGCATGACGTTAAGCGGAGTAATCGAAAAGACCAGCAGCAAAACAGCCCCCAACAGAAAAAGCGGACGCATTCCCTGCCGCAGGAAGCGAAAGACGAGCATCAGAATACCGCAGGCCGTACAAATCATGGAAGCATAACGCAGGGAGGTAAGGCCGTAGGCTTCGTACCGAATCCAGATGCCACAGAACTGGACAACGAGGATGGGCAGGAACAAAATCAGGCCCCAACGCATGAACTTTTCATACCAGCCCTTCTGAATATCATTCCAGAAGAAGTAGAAAAATCCATACCCGAGCATGGCCAGGGAAGCGTACCAATTCATTTCCCCAATGGGCATGGTCTGTAGGATGATGATTTTACCAATGTACAGATAGAGAATCAGCAGCAAAAATACATAACAGGGAAATACCAGCCCTATGACCGAATTGCCCACGACTGGCTCTGCTGCCGACACTTCCTCATTAATCTCAGGTAACAGACACAGCAGCACATTGACCGCACAGGCAAAGGGCAACACGCCTAGCAGAAATAAGCTTGCCTCCATGGGAACAGGCAGCAGCAATGCCCGCACCGCCGCCAAACAAATCCCCAAAAGCAGGGAAATCATTCCGCCCAGAACACCAGCTGTTAGGAAAGCATTCACAGCGCACCGCAGCTGCGCACTCTGCCGTTCCTTTTCCTTTGGCAGAAGCAGATAAAGAATCAGGCAAAGCCAAAAGCCGGGAATGACAAAAAGGAACAGCACCTGTTCTATCTCCGGCAAAAATTTCGTGCCAGCTTCCTGTATAACGCCCCAGAGCAGCAGCATGCACCAGATTTTCCAGCGGTATTTTCCCGCCTGCCAGCCGCCCTTGCGTTCACGCCAAAGCTCCACTGCCACAGCCACCAAAATCAGCGACAACAGCCGAATCGTCCAGATAATCCAGTCCTTATCGATATCTTCCAGATTGACCTCTAGCAGGAATATACCTTGATAGACAAGATGTACAAGATTCAGCAGAGCCGCCTCGGGAAACCGCGCCCAGAGCATTCTAAGCCGGCGTGTCATAATCTCCGTGAAATTTTCTCTTAGGTATTGAAAACTAAAGGCTGATTTTTTCCACATTTAAGTATCACCACTTCTTCATTTTTCTCTGACCACTCACTGAAGAATAGGATACCCTATTATCATTATATTTCCATTAAAATCAGCCTTTTAGCAAAAAATACACGGCAAGGCTCTGCGAAAATATCCGTAAAGCCTTGCCGTGTAAGTATTTATGCGTTTTTATATCTGCCCTTACCAAGATAATCGCCTTTCTCCATCCAAGGGGGCGCAAAAAAGCTACTGCACAAACTCGACATGTGCAGTAGCTTCTCTTTGTATCCGGTTTTTATCTATACCTTATGACTTGTTTGCGTTCTACATGATACTCTTTAATCGGACGATTCGGACGACGATTATCAGGATAAACGTACCGCTTGCCTCCAGTCACCTTGTCCAGTTCCATATTGTCCATTTTGTTCATGAGCTTTTCCATTTTATTTTCCTCCTCACATTTTAGGGTGTTGTTATCTTACTTTCTGTTCTTTATATCCCCGAAAGCAAAAAGTGTGTAGGAGAAAAAAATTTTTGTTTACAGTTCCTATATTATGGCGTTGACATGTCAAATGCAAGGATTTTTCACACAAATAACGGGCAGTTGATTGGTCAAACTCCGAATCAACCGCCCGCTTGGCGCTTTCCTAAATACGGATACAAAAATCTCCGCGAAAAACCCCGTAGAGCCTTGATATATAAGGGGTTGCGGATTTTTTAATCCAGCCGACATACCGATATTAAATTTGCCCAATCATCTTATGTGTCTGCGGAATTACGCGCACATCCTTGAGCTTCGTCAAAGCGTAATTCTGGCAGATAAGGATTTTTTCCGGGCTGGCTGCTTTACAGCCGCCGTAAGGCGTAACCGGCTGAATGATAAAGAGCGTTTCCGGTGCCGTTTCTGCCACCAAATCAATGGCCTTACGGAATTCTTCTTCCGTGGTTTCGTCAGCCACCACCAATTTGATATAGAGGTCTTTTTCCTTGGCCACCTCGATAAACTTCCTGTGAGCCTCCCACTGTGGCTGGCTCACAATGCTGGGCAACTTGATATCCATGCTGATGATATCGGTGATGTCAATGATGCTCTCCAGTTGTTTGTACAACGTGCCGTTGGTTTCCAAAAAGACAGGCACTTCTACTTCCCTAGCCACCTCGCGGATAAATTCGGCGTGCAAGAGCGGCTCACCGCCGGTAAAGCTCACCGCCTGATGGGGAACTTCCCTGCAAAGGCGATTGATTTCCATAGCCACCTGCTCTGCAGAGCGGGGATTGGGGAGCTTGGCAAACTCGCGGCTGCCCGCGTAGGTTTCCACTTCACACTGCGGATGACTGCCTGGCGCGTTTTCCGTATCACAATAACTGCAATCGAGGTTGCACCCCTCAAGGCGCACGAATACCTGACGGCAGCCCACATATTTGCCTTCTCCCTGAATGGAGGAAAAAATTTCAATCAGATTTTCTTTCATGGCTTAATCCTCGGTATAGGTCACGCTGGATTTCGGCGATTCAAAAACCGTGATGGCAGCGAGCTTGCTGTCCCGCTGGAAGATTTCATGACCAGAGAGTTCCTCAAAGATAATGCGGGCAAGATTCTCTGCCGTGGGATTCACGCCATTCTTGAAGGGTTCCAATTCATTAAGATAACGGTGGTCAAAACGCTCCAACGTGTCCTTTAAGGTCTGCTTGATGATTTTGAAGTCCACCAACATGCCCAGCTCGTCCAGTTCCTTGCCCTTGACGACAGCTTCTACTACCCAGTTATGGCCATGCAGGCGGGCACATTTACCGGGATAACCATTTACATGATGGGCCGCCTCAAAGGCGCCCTCTACTTTTAACGTATACATATATATCAAACTCCTTACCTACATATAAAGTACACATGATTATACCACCTAAATATTGCTATTTCAACATTGACAAGTCAAAAGCCGCCAAATTGACATGTCAATCTGACTTGTCAATTTGACGGCTCCCGTTCTTTTATTCCGATATGTTATTTTTCTAGTTAGAGTTTTTCGCCGTTGCTGGCAATGACATCTTTGTACCAGAAGAAGGATTTTTTCTTCTCGCGGCGCAGAGTGCCTTCGCCTTTATTGTTCTTGTCCACATAGATAAAGCCATAGCGTTTTTCCATTTCACCGGTGCCGGCGGACACGAGGTCGATGGGGCCCCAGGTCAGATAGCCCAGGAGGTCAACACCGTCTTCTTCCACAGCTTTCTTCATTTCGCTGATATGGGCGCGGAAATAGGCAATGCGGGCATCGTCGTGAATCATGCCGTCTTCTTGTTTGTCTGCTTCAGTTTCATGCAGGCCGATGCCGTTTTCGACAATCATCATGGGCAGCTCATAGCGTTCCTGCACGAGATTCAGAGCGTAGCGCAGACCAACAGGGTCGATTTTCCAGCCCCAGTCGGATGTTTCCACATAGGGATTGTCCAGGCCGTTGCTGAATTCGTCGCCATCATCATTTTTCTTGACGGAGCTTACGACGACGGTCTGATAGTAGCTGAAGGCGAAGTAGTCCACCTTGCCCTGGGCCAGCACTTCCAAATCGTTATCTTCCATCTGAATCTTGTAGCCCTTGTTTTCCCATTCTTTGAGAACGTAAGTCGGATAATGGCCACGGCACTGCACATCGGAGAAGAACCAGGTCTTATCCATTTCCTTCATGGCGGTGATGGCGTCATTAGGACGGCAGCTTTCCGTGTAGACAGGGCCGATGTTCAACATGCAGCCAATCTGGAATTTCGGATTGATTTTATGGCCGGCGATGACAGCTTTGGCCGAAGCGACGAATTCATTGTGGGCTACCTGATAAAGCACCAGCTTTCTGTCCTCGCCTTCTTTGTAAGTAAAGCCGGAGTTGGTTACAGCAAAGAAGGGAACATCCGTGTTGCGCTGGTTGTTGATTTCGTTGAAGGTCATCCAGTATTTGACCTTGTCTTTATAACGCTCAAAGCAGGTGGTAGCAAATTTTACGAAGAAGTCCACGACCTTGCGGTTGCGGAAGCCGCCGTATTCCGTCACGAGATGATAAGGCAGCTCGAAGTGGCACAGCGTTACCACAGGTTCAATGCCCAAACGGCGCATTTCATCAAAGAGGTCATCGTAGAATTTGAGTCCTTCCTCGTTGGGTTCCGCCTCGTCCCCCTTGGGGAAGATGCGCGTCCAGGCAATGCTGGTACGGAAGGCTTTGAACCCCATTTCCGCCATGAGTGCCAAGTCTTCTTTATAATGATGGTAGAAGTCGATGGCATCGTGATTAGGATAGATTTTGCCTTCCAGTACGCCATCGGTGATTTCACGGGGCTTGCCGTAACCGCCGACGGTCATGACGTCAGCCACGCTCACGCCTTTGCCGCCTTCCTGCCAGGCGCCCTCTAATTGATGGGCAGCAACAGCACCGCCCCATAAAAATCCATTGGAAAATGACATGATAAACCTCCTGAGATATGTAAAAAACTTTTTAAGCGGGAATGATATCCAGCACTTTGTCACCGGAAAGGTGATTGCCTGTGCTGGGAATAAAGTCTACGTAATTATCTGCGTTAGTAATGACCATCGGGGTCGTGACCGAAAGGCCTTTTTCCTTGATGAAGTCGATATCGAACTCGATGAGCAAATCGCCTTTCTTTACCGAATCGCCGCCCTGAACATATGCCTTGAAACCTTGACCATTCATCTTTACGGTATCCAGACCGACATGGATGAGCAGTTCCGCGCCATTTTCGCTCTTGAGGCCGATTGCGTGCAGGGTTTCAAAGAGCATCATGACCTGACCATCACAGGGCGCATAGACTTTACCTTCGGTCGGTTCAATGACCACACCTTTGCCCATGGCACCGCTGGCAAAAGCCAAATCCTTGCAGGCAGACAGCGGCTTGACTTCACCTTTGATGGGGCTGGCAAGCTCGAACGGCAGAGCGGGCAGGGCTTCTTTTTCTTCCGGAACAGGTTCCTCCACCTTTTCCTCGAAGCCAACAAGCTGCACCAGGGCAAAAGCACCAACGAGCGCGATGGCCGTACCGACAGCAGCACCAGTCAGCGAAGTGGGGTTCGCAGCGTTATAGGCATTGGGCACGGTAAGCAGGCCAGCCAAACCGGCAAACGCATAGTAGAGCGTGCCAAAGAAGGAAGCGGCCAAGGAACCTGCTGCCGAGGCAATGCAGGCACAGATAAAGGGCTTTTTGAGCGGTAGGGTGATACCATAGATGGTCGGTTCCGTGATACCAAAGAGTCCTGTAAGGCCCGCGGACATGGCCACGCCTTTGGTCTTTTTGCTCTTGCTCTTGAACCAGACGCCGAAGACCGCACCAACCTGGGCGCAAACGGCAATGCCGCAGAAGGCCTGCAAGGTGGAGAAACCAACCTGTTCAAATTCTGTCAGGAAGATGGGCACGAAAGTCCAATGTACGCCGAAGATAACGAAGACCTGCCAGAAGGCACCAAAGACCATAGCACAGAGCCAGGGCAGATGCGTGTAGAAGGCCTGAAAGGCCGTGGACAGGCCATGCGCAACACCGGAGGTAATCGGGCCAACCACCAACAACGTAGCCGGTACCATAATCAGGTAACTGCAAAGTGGCACGAAGATAGGCTGCAATACTTCGGGCAAATGACGTCTGAAGAACCGTTCCACATAGACCAATAATGCCAGAACGATAATCGGCGGCAGTACGGTGGATGTGTAAGTAGTTTCTGCCAGCGGCAGCATCAGGAAGGTGAGCGGTTCACCGGCGGCAATGCGTCCGGCAATTTCACCCCAGGAGGGATTCACCAGAGCACAGCAGCACAGTACAGCGAGCAGCGTGTCCACCTTGAAATACTTGGAACCTGCCAGAGCAATGAGCACCGGCAGATAGGTAAACGGTGTCCATGACATATAAGTCAGCACCTGAAAGGTGGTGTTTGCCACCACATCAGGATAAAGCGCCGTGGCGATGATTAACACACCCTGCAGCAGACCGCAGGCAGCCAGCACATAAACGATTGGCGATACACACCCGGAAATCGCACCGATAACAGCTGCCGCAATGCCTTTGGAGGCTTTCGAACCGTCCTCGCTGTTTTCAAGGTGCAGCATTTCTGCCGCCACCTTGTAAACATCGGTGACGTGGGTGCCGATTACCACCTGGAACTGACCACCGCTTTCCACAACGGTGATGACTCCGGCCATGGCACTGACCTTTTCCTTGGCGTCGGCAGGTGTTTCTTTCAACACGAGCCGCAAGCGGGTTGCGCAATGAGCAGCTTCCGAGATATTATCCTTGCCGCCTACGGCAGCGATGATATCGCCCGCCAGCTTTTCATAGTCTCTGACTTTTGAGGACATATACCGATCTTCCTTTCATTTCACAAATAAAAATTATCAATCCGTCTTACATGTGACAATATAACATAGTTATATAACGTGTTTCAATCGGTTTAGTCGCTTTCGGGACGCTGTTTACAAAAAAATAGAGCCTTGCGGCTCTGTCTGAAACAGTGTTTACAATTATTGGCGTTACCATAAACGGTCATGATCATCAAAGTGGCCCATGCCATCATCGAGACGATTGGTAAATGTTTCGATATCATCATAATCCTGTGCCAGTAGCAGACCGAACAGCACATCCTGATAATAACGCACCCCTACGGAAAAAATCATGCCGCCCATGTCCATATAATCAAGGTCAAGCGTGTTGGCAACATAGAGAAACTCATCCGCATATTTCGCTAACGGCGTTTTTTCAGAGGTGGAAAAGAGCACGATTTTCGTACCCTGCTGTTTCAAAAGCTGTGCCGTCCGCAGCAGGCGTTTGTTCATACCTGTACGGCTGATGATAACGGCCAGATGCGTAGAATCCGAAAGCATGGCCTGTGCCAGCTGTGAGGTCATGGAACTGTTGGCTACGGCCACGCATTTTACCTGCAGCATATTAAAGACCATGCTCTGCGCCAGATGATAGTTCTGGTCGTAAGCATAGATATCAATGCTTACGGCTTTACGCATCATTTTTGCCACGCGCACCACCTGCGCGATGTCCATTTCGTTTTTGGTCTCCTCGATGGCTTCAATCTCCAACGCGGCCATCTTCTGTATAATACCCTCCGGATTATCCACGGAGGTAATGGGACGTTTGATTTTTATTTCCTCACAAGGCGCTGTTTTTTCCGTGCGGTTGAATTCGCTGATGAAACGCAGCTTGAATTCATTGTAGCCCTTGAGCCCCAGTTTTTGACACAGTCGAAAAATACCTGCCGGACTGCTGTAGGTTCTCTGCGCCAAATCCCGGATGGAAAGGTTCGCCAGTTCCCGTTTATGGCTCAAAATGTAATTAATCATGTTCTGCTCGGAGGGCGAAAAGCGCTCCGCCTCTTGCATTTTTTTTATTAAACGCATAACTACCTCTCCTTGCGTCCTTCACTAGCATTATTATAACACAAAAGCCCTCCCATTAAGGGAAGGCTTACTGATTTACTTCAAAATGTCTTTCGTATTCTTCACGTTGCCCACGATATCATCCATGCTCATCGCGCGGGTGTGCTTGGTATGGCTCCACTCGTGTTCGTTGCGGTGGATGAAGCCCAGGAAGATAATGGGAATCCACGAATAGATGAACACGGGATAAAGCAGCATGTAGAGCCAGGATTTCCATTTTGCCCGAATCTTAATCAGGATAATCATGGGCAGAATGTACTGACCGAGCATGATGGCGGTCATGAGCTGCGACGGCATGAAGTTATAGATGTTCGTGTAGAACGGCGGGAACGCCAGCTGAATATAGCTGATGATGATGAAGATGGTGGAAATCATCAGGAAATGCGGCTGCATGAGGTAAATGCATTCGTCCCACATGCGGATGTCCTTGTTTTTCCAACCAGCTTTGAGCATCTTCGGAATGAAGCGGTTGCCCACATCAAACTGCCCCTGCGCCCAACGGCGGCGCTGATTCCAGGACTGCTTGAAAGTCAGCGGCTTTTCATCATAGATGATGGCGTCATGCGCCCAACTGGTCTTGATCCCTTCGGCCATGCACTTCATGGTAAATTCCATATCCTCGGTCAGGCAGGTTGCCTGCCAGCCATGGCGCTTGAGGATTTCCATGTCAAAGCACATGCCCGTGCCGCCCAGGCAGGCGGACAGGCCGATATTGGACTTGGCCAGATGGGAAATGTGGCAGATAACCCAGAACGCAATGGCAAAGGTTCCAGCCACCCAGGTATCGTAAGGGTTCTTGGCATCCATATAGCACTGGATAACCTTATCGCCCTTGCAGAGGCGGTTGTTCATTTCCATCAGGAACTGCGGATGTACGAGGTTGTCGGCGTCAAACACGCAGACGGCATCGTATTCCTTGTCCATCTTGAACAGGCGGTCAAACATCCAGTCAAGTGCATAGCCCTTGCTCTTTTTCGTCGGGTGCGTACGCTCATGGACGATGGCGCCGGCGGCAGCGGCCACTTCGGCCGTATTGTCGTCGCAGTTATCTGCAACCACATGGATATCGTACATATCCTTCGGATAGTTCAGGTGGCCCAGATTCTCTACCAGCTGACCGATAACCGCCGACTCATTATGCGCGGCCACCACGAGCGCAAACGTCTTTTTCGGAGTCTTAATCTTCTTCTCTTTCCGCCGCCACATGCCGCAGAAACCAATGATGAAGAAATACAAGGTAAAGAGGAAAATCATTATCTGCATCGGCACCATGATGATGTCAAATGGATGTGTCAAAAATCATCAGCCTTCCTTTGCAAACAGTGCAATAATTGTATTGAGTATACCGGCTGCGCCATAGGTGCAGAATACTGCCACCGCCAGCGCCGGAAGCAAAGCCTCATGGCCCAGCCACAAAATACCGGCAAACATCACAAACGCAAAAATCTTCGTAAGCAGGTAAATGGGTTCTGCCCCATCACCCTTGAAATTGGGGTAATGCACATGGCTCACCATCAGATAGCCCACAATGGCCATGATGATGGGATAAGCGATGCCAAAGCCCAGCGGGTCAATGCCCAGGCTCACAAAGAGCAGGGTGGTCATCGCTACGATATTGCCGCCGGCAGGAATTGCCAGCCCCATGAAGTAGCCATGCACGACATCCGCATTGACATTAAAGCGCGCCAAGCGCCACATGCCGCATACGGCAAAGATAATCACCACAGCCATGCCCAGCAGGCCATGATGCTGCAGTACAAATACCCACGCCAAAAATGCCGGAGCAATGCCAAAGGAGCCCAGGTCACAAAGCGAATCCATTTCCTTGCCCATTTCGCTGGACACGCCAAAGAAACGGGCCGTGCGGCCATCAAGGCCATCGGCCACGAGCGCCAGCAAAATGAAAATCGAGCCCCAAATCAAATCACCATGATAGGTCGAAAGTATGGAGCACATACCGAACACGAGGTTCATGGACGTGCATAAATTCGGTAGAAAACGTCTGTAATCCATCAGTCTTTTATCCTCCCCAAAACGGTCAAGCCGCCAGAAACCTTCTGCCCCTTGGTCACGGCGATTTCCACATTTTTCGGCATTACCACTTCCAGGCAGGAACCGAATTTAATCATGCCGTAAAGCTCGCCCTGCTTCATTTCATCGTCCAAAGTCACATAGGACACAATGCGGCGGGCCAAGATGCCGGCAATCTGTTTTACGCTGATACGGATGCGCTCATTTTCGATACCGAGCACATGGTGCTCGTTCTCAAAGCCCACCGTATCTTTATAAGCGGGACGGAAACGGCCGCAGAAATACTTCTGCAGCTTGATTTTGCCCCGAATCGGACTGCGGTTCACATGCACGTTGAATACGGACATAAAGATAACGACCTTATTGCAAGGCTCTTTTACGAATTCATCCGTTTCCATCGGCACGATATCCGTCACGGTACCGTCAGCCGGAGAAAGAATCACATCTTCGTCAAGCGCAATTTCCCGCTTGGGATTGCGGAAGAAATAACAAAAATAAAACATCAGTACGATGGGGATTACCGCTGCATAGGGGCTAATGGAAAAGCCCACGAGAAGCGCTAGCAAAAAGCAGGCACCAATAAAGGGGTAACCCTCAGAAATAATAGGGGTCAAGCTTCCACCTCCTTATATTCTTAAATATTACGCGCGATTTGACTTATAGCCATGCACTTTCAACACAAATTTTGGCAGAGCCATCAGACGGCCTGCGCGTTTCGGCTGCAAAAGACCGCGGAACAGCCATTCGAGCTTGGCCTTCTGCATCCAGTACGGAGCGCGTTTCATGACACCGGCCATAACGTCCAGCGTACCACCTACGCCGATAGCCACCGGTACACCCAGTTCCTTTAAGTGCGCATTAAGCCACTTTTCCTGCTTGGGTACGCCAAGGGCGGCGAGCAGCAAGTCCGGCTGTGCGGCCTTGATTTCTTCAATGATGGCAGGTTCATCCTCGGGCTTGAAGTAACCATCACGCGTACCTACGATTTCAATGCCGGGATAAAGTTCCTCTGCCTTGGCTTTGGCCTTCTCTGCCACGCCGGGAGCCGAACCGAAGAAGAATACCTTCTGCTTCTTGCTCGGAGCAATGCGCATGAGTTCCTGCGCCAGGTCAAAGCCCGCTACACGCTCCGGCATTTCATAACCTAAGTGATGGGCAGCCCAAACCGTACCAGCCCCATCCGGCACGACCAAGGCGGCATCATTTAAGATATCCTTTAATTCCGTGTCATGCGTTGCCCGCATTATCATCTCTGCATTGGCGGTGGCAATCAGGACATTTTTCCGTTCATCCATGTAACCTTCCACCTGTGCAACTGCCTGAGCCATGGTGACAGAATCCACCTTCACGCCCAGTATATCAATCTTTTCGGCCACGCCGCTACCTCCCCAATTCGATTCAGAAACACTCATTAGACAAGTTTACTACAAATAAAAGAGAGCGTCAACCGCTCTCTTTTTGCATTTTACGCTATATCCGCTGTAAAAACTCTATCTTTTCAGATACATATAATTCTGTTACAATAATATTCGGCTGGTGAGTCGGTCTTCCCGCAAGGGGAGGTGGTAACGATGACGTTATACGAAAAGCTGTCCTTAGTGATGGCCGCTCTGACACTGATTGTTGCCGTCTTAGAATTGTTCAAGTAAGGAACTTACTTTGTAATATGAAAAAGACCGCTTGTTAAGCGGCGCGGCCTTCCTCACATACTAGTTAAACGGGAAGTGACCGGCGCTACGACACACCAGCCATTTCTTTATGCTCATTATACAACCTGTGATTGTACATTTCAAGCCTTGACACGACTCGTCAAGGCTTTTATTTTTGCAGCAACCTATTCAGCATTTGCGCAGCCTGTTCACTGGCTGTCAGCTGCTCTTGCGCCTTATCCGGTGTAGATTTTTCGACCTGCGTACTGAGAATCGTTGGAATTCTATCCGGATGTGCGGCATGGGTCTTAGTCTGGGATATCAGCTTATCTCCCTCATACACCGTAATCAGCACAGAACCGTCCGACATCACCTGAATCACCGTGGTGGTGTCTTCGCCGTTACTCTCCCCCGTATCGGTAATGCCACCGCCAGTTTCCAACTGCCGCAACATCGTGCTAAACTGCTCCTTAGCCAATACCTTTTTATCCCTGTTCACCATGTCTTTGCCCGGTTCCGTCCAAGCTGTCATGCCCTGCAGGGCATCAACCATCATACTGTCACCTCCACAATTTTATGAACCAATCCATCTAAAGTTAATATCGAAGAAAAACTTGGGAAGTTAAGTCGAAAAATTGCAGTTTGTCGGCAAGTTCGTGATAAAGGTATCCAGTTCATACGTTGTCAGGGGCAAACGGGGAATACTTTTTCTGTTTCCCGCTAAACAACCCCCTCGGAAAAAATAGCTATCCAGTTACCTGCGCCGGGCAGGCCAACGGCGCTGCTTTCAGCGTATTTGCTTAGCAGCTTCCTTCAGGGGCCGGCCTTCACTGCGTTCAGGCAGTCGCTCCGAACAGAAAAAGCACTCCCCGTTCGCCCAAGCTACGCTCTGTACAATTACCACGAACTCGTTGCTCTCGTAACAAAAACATCGATGTACTTGCTGCTTGTCACCACATAAATGATGGTTGATACGGACATCGCTTAGGGCGGAGGTGGTGATGCTTTTCGCCGTGGAACGACTGTCCGAACGCAGTAAGGACTGGCCCACCAACGGCATCAGCTAGACATTGAGCTGAACATACGCGCCGCCGGTCTTGCCCGGCGCAAGCAGCTAAAAAGCCTATACATTTGCTTGTGGGTCATTTAGTGAAACGGCGAAAAGTATTACCACCTCCGCCCCCACTGAGCTGTATCAATCAAAAATAATCTCGCATAACATAAAAAGAGTCCACTGACACTTTCGTCAGCGGACTCTATAGCTCAATTAAGCATTTTCTTCCTGCTTAGCTTCTTTTTTCTTTACTGCCGTACGGATGGACAGCTCACGGAGCTGTTTATCGTCAACTTCGGACGGAGCGTTGGACATTACGTCACGAGCACTCTGCGTCTTCGGGAAGGCGATTACGTCACGGATGGAAGCGCGCTTAGCCATGATCATAACCAGACGGTCAAGGCCGAAAGCCAGGCCGCCATGAGGAGGTGTGCCGTACTGGAAGGCATCCATCATAAAGCCGAACTTCGCATGTGCTTCTTCCTGCGTGAGGCCCAGGGATTCAAATACCTTTTCCTGCAGTTCTGCATTGTAGATACGCAGGGAGCCGCCACCGATTTCGACACCGTTCAGAACCATGTCGTAAGCGTTAGCCTTTACGCGGCCCGGGTCAGTGGCGAGGAATTCGATATCTTCGTCACGCGGAGCCGTGAACGGATGGTGCATAGCTTTCCAGCGTTTTTCTTCGTCGCTCCATTCGTACATTGGGAAGTCAACAACCCAGAGGAAACGAAGTTTATCCGGGTCAATGAGATTGCGTTCCTTACCCATTTCAAGACGGAGCTGGCCGAGAGCCGTGTCAACAACGAGACGCTTGTCAGCCACAACGAGGAGCAGGTCGCCAGTCTTGGCGCCAGTAGCTTCCGCAATCTTAGCGAAGGTTTCATCGCTGTAGAACTTCTTGAACGGGCTCTTAACGCCTTCTTCGCTGTACTGAATCCAAGCAAGCCCCTTGGCACCATAAATCTGTACGAACTTAACGAGTTCATCCAGACGACGGCGCGGAATGTCCGCATAGCCGTCCACCTTGATGCACTTAACCATGCCGCCGTTTTCGATAACGGCGTTGAACACCTTGAAGTCAGAGCCTTTAACGTACTCGGAGATGTCCATGAGCGGCATATCAAAGCGCAGGTCCGGCTTATCGGAACCGTACTTATCCATAGCCGTATCCCAATCCATGCGTTCAAACGGCGTTTCCACCTTAGCACCGATGGATTTTTCAAAGAGTTCCTTAACCATTTCTTCCATAATGGTCAGAATTTCTTCCTGGCTCTTGAAGGACATTTCAATATCGAGCTGGGTGAATTCCGGCTGACGGTCAGCACGCAGGTCTTCATCGCGGAAGCAACGGACAATCTGGAAGTATTTTTCAAAGCCGGCAACCTGCAGAATCTGCTTGAAAATCTGCGGGGACTGCGGCAGAGCGTAGAACTCGCCCGGATTTACACGGCTCGGCACGAGGAAGTCACGTGCGCCTTCCGGCGTGCTCTTGCAGAGCATCGGAGTTTCGATTTCGAGGAAACCGTTGCGGTCGAAGTAATCGCGCATAATCTTCGTCACGCGGTGACGCAGAATGATGTTCTTCTGCATTTCCGGGCGGCGCAGGTCGAGATAGCGATACTTCAAGCGCAGCATTTCGTCTACGTCAATGCCATCCTGAATGTAGAACGGCGGCGTCTTAGCCTTGTTCAGAATGCGCAGCTCAGTGCAGACAACTTCAATTTCACCGGTTTCGATGTTGCTGTTCACCGTTTCTTCGCTGCGGGCGCGTACCGTACCGCGAACAGCGATACAGAATTCGTTACGCAGGGATTCTGCCTTGTGGAACGTGCCGCCTTCCATGCTGGCTTCATCAAAGACAACCTGCACAAAACCGGAACGGTCACGCATATCCACGAATATGAGTCCACCATGGTCACGACGGCGGGCAACCCAGCCGCACAGCACGACATCCGTGCCTACATTTTCCTTGCGAAGCTCGCCACAATGATGGTCGCGCTTCATGCCTTGTAATGTTTCCATTAACCTTTCACCTCAGCACATAGCTTTTCAATTATATTATCAAAAGAAACTTTCTCCTGCTCGCTCTTTTCCATGTCCTTGAGCTGTACGCAAGCTTCCTTGACTTCATCTTCACCGATGATCAGGGCAAAACGGGCATTGGCCTTGTTTGCCTGCTTCATCTGGGCCTTCATGCTCCGGCCCGCATAGTCCATACCGGCTTTAAGCCCTGCCTGACGCAGTTTCGTCAGGAGCTTAAAGGCTGCGCCCTGCGCTTCTTCACCCAAGGCGACCACAAAAGCATCGGTCTTCGTGTCCATTTCCGGCAGGAGATTCTGTTTCTCCAAGGCCAACAGCACGCGTTCCAAGCCCGTGGCAAAGCCCACAGCCGGAGTCGGATTGCCGCCGATTTCCTCAATGAGTCCATCATAGCGGCCGCCGCCTGCAACGGCACTTTGCGCACCGAGGGGCGGATATTTAATCTCGAAAGCAGTCTTGGTGTAATAATCCAAACCGCGCACGAGACGGGCATCGAGTTCAAATTCCACGCCAGCTTCCGTCAGGAAGTGCTGTACCTTGTGGAAGTGGTCCTGACATTCCTCGCAGAGGCAGTCCGTAATCTTCGGTGCATCAGCCATATAAGGCTTGTCGGCATCGGCCTTGCAGTCGAGGATACGCAGCGGGCTGCGCTCAAAGCGGTCTTTGCAGTCATCGCACAAATCTTCGAGCTTGTCGCGGAAGAAATCCTGCAGAACCTTGCGGTATACCGGACGGCATTTCGGACAGCCAACGGAATTCAGGGACAACTTGAGGTCTTTAAGTCCCAAGCCACCCAGTAAATCCATAGCCAGCATGATGATTTCTGCATCCACTGCCGGATTGGACTCGCCCAAAGCTTCGACACCAAACTGATGGAATTCGCGCATACGGCCGGCCTGCGGACGGTCATAGCGGAACATGGAGCCGATGTAGAAAAGCTTCGTCAGGCTGCTGTCGCCATAGAGCTTGTTCTGCAGATAGGCACGTACCGCCGAAGCCGTGTTTTCCGGACGCAGAGTAATGCTGCGGTCGCCACGGTCAGTGAAGGTGTACATTTCCTTGTCCACCACATCCGTACCCTCGCCGATACCACGATGGAACAGCTCCGTATGCTCGAACATCGGCGTACGGATTTCCTTGTAGCCATAACGGGCACACAGGTCACGGATTTTTTCTTCCACATAGGTCCATTGTCCGACGGTATCGGGCAATATATCCTTTGTCCCTCTTGGGGCATTGGTTAACATTCGTCTTACTCCCCCTAATTAATTTGCGCAGGCTTCATCCAAAAGAGCCCGCCGTTTTTCTATGTAAATATCAATATCGCGCAAGTATGTCACTAAATCCTTGGCGTTGAACGAGGACTTCATGCGCTTATTCTTAAAGTCAACCACTTTGCTTGTGGCGGCGCCGCCAATGCCGATAATGGTCTGATGTTCTTCCATAATCTGGATGTTGTACATCCCTTCGGCACCTTTATGGCAGCAGCCAATATTTTCCAAGTCACCAGCCATATAGCCCTGACGGTAGAGATAATATGGCTCATAGCCAAATTTCTTCATGTAGCCCATGGCCACTTCCGCCATTTTACGAGTTTCCTCTGCGCCGGGCAAGTCCACATGGCGTTCTTCCATGATGAGCTTGAGACGGGAACCTCGTTTCAAAGCCAACGCGTGCAGGGTGATATCGTCCGGATTCAGCGCTGTGACCTTGGCCAGTGTATCGTCCACATCGGCCGCTGTCTCACCGGGCAGACCCAAAATCAAATCCATGTTGATATGGGGTATGCCAGCCGCCCGCAGGGCATGGTACATTTCCGTCACGGCCTCCGGCGTATGCTGGCGGCCGATAACCTTCAAGGTTCTCTCCTGCATGGTCTGCGGATTGACGCTGACGCGCGTGACCTTGAAATCGTGCATGGCCGCAATCTTTTCCGGCGTAATGCTGTCGGGTCGGCCTGCCTCCACCGTAAACTCGGCTAGATTATCGTGGTAAAAGGCATCACAGACCCAGCCCAGCATCGTGCGGAATTCTGCGTCCGGCAGAGCCGTCGGCGTGCCGCCGCCCACATAGATATTCTGGACTTTAAGTCCGTGCGCCTCCACCGCCGCTTTAGCACCCTCGATATCCTTTTTAAGCACCGCCATAAACTCGGCCAGTTTCTTTTTCCCCGGCAACACATTAGCCGGGAAGGAACAATACAGGCAGCGGGTCAGGCAGAAGGGAATCCCCACATAAATGCTGATGGTCTTTTCGTCCGAGGTCCTCAAAAATGGCAGCTGACGGAACGCCATCGGCGTGATAATCCGCGCCTTTTCCTCGCTGCAGGCAAAGTCGGTCATCAAACGCTTGACGATGGACTCCTCATCCATGCCGTATTCAATCCAGCGATGGACGATTTTCGTCGGACGTACCCCGTGGAGAATTCCCCAAGGGGCAGGCGCATAGCCCAGTTCCTCACAGAAGATATGGTAGAGATTGAGCTTTATCGTGCGGTTTACCGCCGCTCGCTCCAGCTCGTCCTCTTTGCCACATTCCCGGCGGGTATAGCTTTTTAGCGTGCCATCCTCTGCAAAGAGCATCAGCGTGGTTTCCATGCAAACCTTCGCGCCTTCACGCGGCTCGCCTTCTACTGGCAAGCGATGATTGACCACAGAAAGCTGCGCAAAATCTGCCTCGCCTTCCCGGCCCACCACTTCCACCTTAAAGAGGGTCAGCACTTCCCGGGTAATCTTGGATATAATTTCTTTTTTCGAGTTCAGTGTAAAGGTTCTTACCTTCAATTTTCTTTTTGGCACTCCTTGCATGTACCGTAGAATTTCACCTGATGATTGAGGACTTTGAAACCCAGTTTATTCTGGATATCCCCTTCCAGTTCATCCAACAAATCGTCTTCAAACTCCGTCACCTTGCCGCAGGTCGTGCAGATAAGGTGATGATGATGGTGTTCCAAAGGATTCGTGGTATTGACCTCATAACGGCTGCAGCCGTCGCCGAACTCCATCTTCTGCAGAATTTCCAAATCCGACAGCAGTTCCAGACTGCGGTAAACCGTAGCCAGACCGATTTCCGAGCTGCCCTGCCGCAGAATGCCATACACATCCTCTGCGGAAAGATGCTCACCGGGATGGTCAAGGAACACCTGCAGTACCGTCTGACGCTGGGGCGTCATCTTATGCTGGCGAGCCTGCAAGCGCTGTTTCAAATCGTCCATGGTAAATGTCTGTGCCATAAAACCTACCCTTTCATATATCTAATAACGCGTCATGTTCTCCGTCTTATAACACACAGTTTGACTTCTTAAATCAAATATATCCATTATAGCAGAAAAAGTATTTTATGACAAACTACATATTGGGATTGCTGCCCATTTTTCTTACCACACTGTAAACGTCCTTGACCCGGCGCAGGCGGGTGATAATCTGCTTCACCTGGGTGTTGCTGTTCACATCGAGTCCCAGATAGATGGTAGAGGTCTTGGTATTGCGATTTGGGTTGGCGTTAATGCTGTGAATGTTAATCTTCATTTCCGTAGGCACCGACAGCACATTGGCCAGAATACCACTGCGGTCATTGCAGACAATTTCCAGTTCCACCTTGTACTGCTTATCAAGGCCCACATCCCAGCTCACTTCAATCATACGGGTCAAATCCGTATCCATGAGCACATTGGGGCAGTCAGTGCGATGAACAGACACACCGCGGCCACGAGTCACATAGCCCGTGATCGGGTCGCCGGGGATAGGATTGCAGCAGCGGGCAAGTCTCACCATCAGCCCGCTTTCGCCCTCAACCAATACGCCGTGGCTTGATTTGCTCTTGCGGCCGCCATTGGCCGGACGCTTCAAGGCCGACAACATCTGGGTTACATCCAGCGGCGTCTTTTCCTTGATGTCTTCCTTATGGAATTCCACCAGACGGGTCAAAATGCCATGAACAGCCAAACCGCCATAGCCTACAGCCGCCAGCAAATCATCCTCGCTCAAAATGTTGAGCTTCTTAGCCACTTCGAGCAGGCGGCCGTCCTTCAAGAGCTCCTTGGGCGCATAGCCTAAGCGCTTAGCCTCCTCGCGGATAAGTTCCATGCCCCGCTCGATATTTTCCTCGCGCCGTTCCTTCTTGAACCAGGAGCGGATTTTACTGCGGGTTTCCGAAGAAGCCACGATATTGAGCCAGTCGCGGGACGGGCCGTTATTGGCCTTGTTGGTGACAATGGACACGATATCGC
Source organism: Selenomonas sp. FC4001 (assembly GCF_000701565.1). Taxonomy (NCBI): domain Bacteria; kingdom Bacillati; phylum Bacillota; class Negativicutes; order Selenomonadales; family Selenomonadaceae; genus Selenomonas; species Selenomonas sp. FC4001. The sequence continues at coordinate 29,225 of NZ_JNJF01000017.1, forward strand.
CGTTTTTGAGCTTATGCTCCAGCGGCACCAGCTTGCCATTGACCTTGGCCCCTACGCAGTGATGCCCCACCTCTGTATGGATGCGGTAAGCAAAGTCGATGGGAATGGAGCCCTTGGGCAAATCCACCACATCGCCCTTCGGCGTGAACACGAACACTTCATCCGAGAAAATATCCACCTTGAGGGCTTCAAAATATTCCTTTGGGTCGCTGAGTTCCTGCTGCAGACTAACCATCTGTCGCAGCCAGTTCATCTTCTGGTCCATGGCGCCGCCCGCCGTCGAGCCCTTGCCATTTTCCTTGTACTTCCAATGGGCCGCAACACCGAACTCTGACACCTCATGCATATGGAAGGTACGAATCTGAATTTCCAGCGGATAACCGCGGGTCATAACTGTGGTATGCAGGGACTGATAGCCGTTGGATTTCGGCATGGCGATATAGTCCTTGAACCGGCCCGGAATCGGCTTCCACATCGCATGGATTACGCCGAGCACTCCATAACAGTCCCGCACGGATTCCACCAATACGCGGATAGCCGACAGGTCATAGATTTCGCTGATATCCTTCTTATCCCGCAGCATCTTTTTATAGATGCTGTAAAAATGTTTGGCCCTGCCTTTGATTTCGGCCTTGATATTGGACTCTTTGATTTTATTTTCAATCTGCTCAATGGCGGTGTCGATAAACGCCTGCCGCTCCTTGCGCTTCTGCTTGACGTTTTCCACCAAATCGTAATATTTTTCCGGTTCCAGATAGCGCAGGCAGAGGTCCTCAAGCTCCCATTTGATATTGGAAATACCCAGACGGTTCGCCAGCGGCGCATAGATTTCAATGGTTTCCTTGGCAATGCGCTTCTGCTTGTCCTCCCGCATGTATTTAAGCGTGCGCATATTGTGGAGGCGGTCAGCCAGCTTCACCATGATGACGCGGATATCCTTGGCCATGGCCAAGAACAACTTGCGGTAATTTTCCAGCTGAACTTCTTCCTTTGACTTGTACTTAATGCGCCCAAGTTTCGTGACACCATCCACAATCATGGCCACTTCTTCACCGAACATCTCGGCAATCTGCTCTTTGGTATAAATGGTATCTTCCACCACATCATGCAGGAGCGCCGCGCTGATGGTCACATCATCTATATGCAGTTCCGTGAGGATTTCCGCCACGTGCAAGGGATGAATGATGTATTCCTCCCCTGACACCCGCACCTGCCCCTTATGAGCACTAGCAGCCAGATCATAGGCTTTCTGAATCAAAGCAATATCTGCCCTGGGCTCATAGGCCTTTACCGCCTCAAGTATGGATTCTATGGTCACTGGTGCTTTATCTTTGTCATTCATAATGCCACTTCTCCTTCCTTAGCGGTGCCGCCCATTCCGATAGGTAGGCGAACTTTCTAATTCCATACGGCCGCTGGCCTTGGGCAGGTAATAACAATTCTCCTGCAAATCCATGCGCAAAAGATTGAGTTCCTGAAAAATCCGCAGGCCCAGACTCATGGTATAGAGGGAAATATGACTCCCCCGCTTGCAGAAATCCACCGTAAGCTGCTCGGCAGTGTAGGGAATATAATCCTCGTTCTGCTGAATCTGATAAAGGAACTTATAAATATCAACCAGCTGTTCACGCTCTGGGAAAATCCGTTCCCCGTCAGACGGGGCAATGCTGTCCACCATGCACTGGAGACTGCGGTTGCCCTGCCACTCGTTAACAGCAGGACTGTACACCATATCAATGACTTCACTGTTGATGATGCCCACATAATCGCTGCGATTCCAAAGCAGGGCTGTGCGAGGCTCTGCCGGACTTCCCACCTGAAAGCGCAGATGCTGCCCTTCCTTACCAATGGCCTGCGGCGATGTTCCACGAATCCCCCGCACACCGAAAAGCGGCTTGGGATTAGCCATGCCAAAGGGCTCCAATTTCGCCAGTTCATCCACCAATTCAAAAGTAATTTCCTCCGGCGGCAGTTCCATTTCCACCTTCACCTTGGGCACATAATCATTTGCGGTCAAAGTGGATTCTGCCACCTGAGCAAAAGCCTGCTTAAAATCTTCGAGCTGGTCGAGGCTCACCGACAAACCTGCTGCCTGCGAATGGCCGCCGAACTGCAAAATATGTTCCTTACAGGCACTCAGGGCTTCGTACATATGAAGTCCCTCAATACTGCGGCAGGAACCCTTGCAGACGCCGTCCTCCTGCTTGCTGAAAACAATCGTCGGTTTGTAATATTTATCCACCAGACGCGAAGCCACAATGCCGATAACACCGGGATTCCACTTCTCCCCGGCCACCACAATGGCCGGCAGGTTGTTCACATCCACACCGACAAGTTCAGCCTCGGCCTTAGCTAGAATTTCCTGTTCGATACTCTGCCGCTGACTGTTGAGCATATCCAGCTCCATAGCCAAAGATTCTGCTTCCGCTTCGTCCTTGGTAAGTAAAAGTTCCACACCCTTGCGGGCTGAACCAATACGCCCCGCTGCATTGAGGCGGGGTGCCAGCCGAAAGCCCACATGCCCGGTGTTCAGTTCATCCTCACGTATTTCCGAAACATTCACCAAAGCCCGCATCCCCACAAAGGAAGATTTGCGCATTTTTTTTAGCCCTGCCGCCACAATCTTGCGATTTTCTCCAATTAGAGGCACAATATCGGCCACAGTACCTAAAGCCACGATTTCCAAATCCTGCTCATAACTTTGGCCGTGCATTTCCTGCCACAAAGCCTGACAGAGCTTAAAAGCCACGCCTACACCGGCCAGATTTTTATCCGGGTAGGGGCAGTCCTCACGATGAGGATTGACCACCGCCAGCGCCGGCGGCAGATTTTCCCCCGGTAGATGATGGTCGGTTACAATGATATCCAATTTGCCTGCCATGGCCGCCACGTCATCCACTGAAGCGATGCCGCAGTCCACAGACACCAGCAGCTTAACACCACTATCGGCAATTTTCTGCAGTGCTGGCAGATTAAAGCCATAGCCTTCCTTTTCCCGATGGGGAATATAAAAATCCACGCTGGCTCCCAAAGCCCTAAGGTTATGCACCAGCAAAGTCGTGGCCGTCATACCGTCCACATCATAGTCCCCATAGACCACAATCTTTTCTTCATTATCTATGGCCTCAATAATCCGGGCCACAGCCTTATCCATATCCTTCATCCGGAATGGGTCATAAAAGGCCTGCTTCTCCGGCTGCAAGAAAACTTCCGCTGCCTCCCGGGTGCAGATGCCACGATTCCATAATATATTGGCCAGACTCCTGGTCACGCCCAGTTCTCTGGCAAAATCAGCCGCCTCCGGTACAGCGGCGCTTAACTTCCATTCTTTTAACATACTTTACACTCCCGGATAATATCTTATTACATTTTAGTTTCGCCGTAAACGGTAATTTTCCCTTTATCCGAAAAATTCCTGCCTGTACAGTTTATATCGACACATTCTTTTCATAATAAAAGTAGTCATGTATAATATTGCATGACTACTTCTTAGAAAACGGTGATATTATGCAATTACAAATCGAAATGGCTGATACCTTCCTCGCCCGCTTCCGAGGCCTTATGCTGCGCAAGCGCCTCCCCGCAGGCCACGGCCTGCTCATCGCGCCCTGCAACAGCATCCATATGTGCTTTATGCGCTTTGCCATTGACGCGATTTTCATCGACAAAGACTACAAAGTGCTCAAAGTCGCCCGCAACGTAAAGCCCTGGATTGGGCTAGCCTGGTGCTGGAAGGCCTGGGGCGTGGTGGAGGTCAGTGCAGGAGAGGCTGTCAATGTACAAGTAGGGGAAGTAATAACTTCCTTCTAAAAAGTCCATTATCAGTAAGTAAAAAAGACCATCTTCGCCTTCAAAAGCGAAAATGGTCTTTTTTCTACCAGGCAATATCTTCATCGTCTGCCAATGACATAGAACTATTGCTACTGCCATTTTCTCCCGGGAAATTAGGAGATTCATAAGTAAAACTACGTGTGCTTGCTTCTATTGAAACTTTAGGTGCTATCATAGTTCCATAAAATTCCACACCATTAGGATTCCAATGTAAACTGTCCCATTGATTAATATTCGGCGCATATAATGTCATATGTACCTTTCCAGTTCCTTCTACATGAACCCCGTCTGTGCTTAAACTAATAATAATTAGCCTACAAGTTACATCACTATTAATATGTATATTTACACATCCTGAGTCAATAACCACAACATGAGTATTATTAGGATTTTTATCAAAATCATTATTTATATCAAAACTACTTACGTATGGAATGTAGGTAAATTGATTTTTTAGATTATCTGTTGTTATATTTTGTCCGTTCGTTGGCGTAGTTGTGCTTCTTATATTATTTATATATTCCTTTAATGCCTTATTCTGTGGCGCATCCAACTCTACCGCATACTCTGGCTTGTAATAACTGGAGTCATTGGGCCAAATTGAACCATTCGGTGTATGTAAGAGACCTTTTTCTTTAGCCATTTCTGATCTACTACCATTGGCGTAATACTCATAATAACCAGCAACTTTTGTAACGACATTTTTTTCAGTATGAATAATATTTCCCTTGAAAATTTTATCATCAGAATTAACTACATACAATTCCTTGCTAAAAGTAATTAGATTATCAAATAACGGAAAACTACCATTACCTGTCTTGTGCACCTTAACATTACATGAAGCCTCTATCTCCATTTCCTTATAGCCAAAATACTTCAGGAAATACATTGGCACTTTTTCTGTCAATGTGACCACATAATAATGGGTATTCTTAGGGTCGCTCTTGCTCCCCAAATACTGGTAACTCTTTTTTTTACTATCGTAGCGCTTATTTTTAGCTAACAGCTTATCAGCCATACTGTCAGCATCACTCTTTTTGAACGTCTTTCCTTTATCACCGGCTTTTGCTCCGCCTAAGGCAGATGCATCGGCGCAGTTCTGCAACACGGACTTATGCCAGTAGACGTTGCCAAAGTCTATAACAAAGCCCAGCATAGCCATTATCAGTGGTAAAAGAAAAGCTACTAAAATTAAAAAGGCGCCTCTTTGGCTATACCCGCGATTTATCCTCATGAATCCTCCCGAGTTACAATTACATATTTTTCATAAAAGACAATATCGACGGCATTAATGCCACAACGAACAATGCTGGGAAGATGAAGGCAATCAAGGGGAACAAAATCTTTACCGGCGCTTTCATCGCCTCACCTTTTACATACTGACGGCGGCGTTCGCGAATATTATCCGCCTGATTCTTCAAGGTCTTGCTCATGCTGGTTCCCAACTTCTCCGCCTGAATCAGAGATGTAATAAAAAGAGAAATATCCTGTATCTGACACCTCTCCGCCACATGATGCATTGCTGACCGCCGCACCATTCCCATTTGAATATCCTCCTGCATCCGGCGGCATTCATCAATAAAGGGGCCTCTCATGCGCGCCACAATTTTGCGCAGGGAGGCGTCAAAGGAAAGACCAGCCTGTACACTAACACAAAGCAAATCCAACACTTCGGGGAGCTGCCGCTGAATAACCGCTTGTCTCTTCTTTATTATGACATTTAATAACAGCGTTGGCATTATTCCGCCCATACCAGCAAATAGCAAAGTAAACATCACCTTTTGAATCAAGTGATAAGGCCTGTCGGATACCACCATTATCATAAAACAGCCCATAAAGATAAAGCTAAGCAACGAAGCGCCTATAAACTCATTAGCTGACCATTGATTAGTTTTTCCCGCCATACTTATACGCTGGTTCACCAGCTTACTCAGCTGTTTCGGTGCCAAGCGATTAATTCCGCGTTCCAATTGTTCGGAAAAGGGCTTTACCACACGTTCCACAAAGGGAATATCGCCGAGTTTGCGTCGCTCATTTCCACGCTGCATAGCAGTTTTATCCGAGGTGTTACCCAACTGAATATTTAATAACCGCTGATGTACCTGAGATTGAGGACGAACTTTCTTATCAATAAAGCTGTAAAAGAGCATAAACACGACTACAGCACAGGACAGCGAGAATAGAACAACTAGCATTACAGCGCACTCCTTCTATATGACTCTCTTATTCCGCTCTCGGGCATAAAGAAATTTTCCGGCAGCTCTATACCATTAAGCTCAAATTTATCCATGAAGCTTGGCTGTAATCCCGTTGGTACAAAGTGGCCTATGGGTTTGCCATTATCATCAAAGCCCGTCTGCTCATAACGGAAAATGTCCTGCGTCGTAATGGTATTGCCTTCCATATGCTGGACTTCTGTTACATGGGTAATTTTTCGGCTGCCATCCTTCATGCGCGACTGCTGAATAACCAGGTCTATAGCCGAAGAAATCTGCTCACGAATGGCCCGCACCGGCAGTTCCAAACCGCTCATCAGCACCATGGTCTCCAAGCGGGACAACGCATCCCTAGGGCTGTTGGCATGAGCCGTAGTCAAGGAGCCATCATGACCGGTATTCATGGCCTGCAGCATATCCAAAGCCTCACCAGAACGTACCTCACCCACAATAATTCTATCCGGGCGCATACGCAGAGCATTGCGCACCAAATCACGAATGGTAATCTGTCCCTCTCCTTCAATATTAGCAGGACGTGATTCCAAGATCACCAAATTTTCCTGCTGCAGACGCAGTTCTGCTGCATCTTCGATGGTGACAATGCGCTCTGCTTCGGGAATAAACGAAGATATCACGTTGAGTGTGGTAGTTTTACCTGAACCAGTACCACCAGACACCAGAATATTAACCCGTGCCTTGACACATGCCTGCAAAAATTTTGCCATCTTCGCGTCAATAGTACCAAAAGAAATCAGGTTATCCACCGTCAAAGGTTTCTTGGAAAATTTACGGATGGTTAACGCTGGCCCCACTAAAGACAGGGGAGGAATGATGATGTTTACGCGGGAACCATCTTCCAGACGGGCATCTACCAGGGGTGATGCTTCGTCAATCCTTCGTCCTAATGGAGTCAGAATACGCTCGATAATGTTCATCAAGTGAGCATTATCGTGAAATTTCACATCCGTCAATTCTACCTTGCCCAAGCGTTCCGCAAATACTTTCTGCGGACCATTCACCATTACTTCGGTAACGGATTCATCATTAAGCAGAGACTGTATAGGACCTAACCCCAGCATCTCATCCCGTATATCCACTACCAGCTGGGGTATATAGCCTCTCGGCACAGCAAAGGCTTCATTATCAATAACCTGCTGACAATATTTTTGGATTACTTCATCTATTTGATGTGAATCATTACTGGCGGCAGATAACACCTTTTGCTCATCTGGCGTCATCCCATCCACAATCAGTTGATGAATACGATGTTTTGCTGCCTGATAGGAACGGTCTTCGATAGTTTCCTGACCTTCATCATGGGAGGAAAATATCATTACCTGTTTATTTATCCCATCAATTCTCCCCAAGCTTGTCAATAATGACATCGCATACTCACTCCCACTTACTATTTCGTCGAACCACTATACATCGTATATTTAATGTTTATATCAAAAGTTCCGCTATCACTGACACTACTCTTCGTCAACCTGTCTATAATCGCAGGCAGGGAATCAGTATTTTTATTCAACGGTGCTTTTATAGTCACAGTTACATTTTCATTACTTTTATCATAAGCTATATCATACTTGCTGGATTTATCTCCCCAGCTATACATATCAGAAACTAATTTTTGCTTACTATATTTTTCTTTAACTTTATTGTAATTTGATTTTAATTCATTATTTAATTGACCATTAGATTTTTTCTTGTTATCTTCTGCTGATATATTGGTATAGTTAAGTGCCTCTCTGGCACTGCTGCGGGCGATATTATTAAGCTGTAAATAATCTGCAAATGCCAGCCCAAAATACGCCAAAGACATAATCAAGAACATAAAAAAAGGAAAGATGACGGCAAATTCCACCATGCTTTGACCTTTCTGCATTAATTTCATTTCCGTCAACCTTCCTAAAATACATCTGCTACAAATTAACCAATGGCAGTTTTTACTTTAGTAAATGCAGACTTTACAGCATCCTGCATGCTACCATCCGTACCAAAAATCAGAGTTGCCACACCCACAATAAAAGCAACAATCAGTGCATACTCCACCATGCCCTGAGCCTTTTCATTGAGGTAACGTGCCTGCAAATAGTTGATAATTTCCTTCATTCTAAAATCCTCCCTAAATAGATAAAAAATTAATTATTTATGTAAAATCCATAGGATTCACATACTTAGACTTTTATATCAACAATCTTGCGAATAACCACAAAACCGATGATTTCCAGTATAACTGCGCCAATAATAGCCATTCTACCCATAGGTTCTTCCAAGAGGGGCCGCATATAATCAGGACTTACCATATTCAAAAAGATACCTAATGCCACAGGCAACAACGCCAGTACAATACCTGACATTCTCCCTTGAGCGGTCAGAGCCATCACTTCCCGGCGCATTCTAATGCGCTCGTTAATAGTCTCACTGATGGTATCCAATATCTGCGCTAAATTACCACCCACCTGCCGTTGAATGACAACCGCAGTAACCACAAGTTCAAAATCCGGGCTATTGACCCGCTTCTGCATATTATCCAAGGCGGTTTCCAAATCCACGCCGATATTTACTTCATTGACAACCTTCTGCACTTCCCGACCAATGGGAGCATCCATCTCCCGGGCAATCAGTTCAAAGGCCTGCATAAAGCTGAAGCCTGCCCGCAGGGCATTAGCCACCATGGTGAGCATATCGCCCAGCTGATTGGTAAAGGCTTTTTGCCGCCGCTTGATGTAGATGTTCAGGAGCATCAAGCCTGCTAGCACACCGCCAGCAAAGGCAATCAAGGCCATCAGCGGTTCCAGCGTAGCGGCCAAAGTAATCACAGCGCAAATTGCACCAATGATTGCCAGCATTACTTCAAATTCAGAACCCAGCAGCGGCCAATCCGCCTGCTGCATCTTGAAGTCCATGCTGTTGCCGCGGTGCTGGAGGCGCTGGACGAAAAGCCCCGCCTTTCGCACAAACTCGCGGAATCTGTCTTTGGCCACGACCGCTGTGCGCGTGCCGCGCAGCTCCTGCTGACGCAAGCGCACGGCCGAGCCGGAAAAATATTCCATGCGGTTGACCAGGTCCTTATGCTGCCGCACTTTGATGCGGATAATCATCATGAGCAGCACGAAGGTCAGCAGCGTCACCGCCAGAGCTAACACAAGTCTCATACGGCAGCCCACCTTATGCGGTGCTGTCTGCCGATGATGTTATCGGCCAGCCGGTCCACCTGGCGGGAAAGGGGGCTGTCCGGACGGATGTCCGTGGCCATTTTCCCCTTATCCGCTGCGTCGGAAACGATGGCATATTCATTGGGAATAATCTCCGTAACGGGATAACCCAATTTTTGCGAAAGCTCCAGTTTGGAGCGGGAATCACAGGGTTCCACACGGGTAAAGATAACCTTCGCCCGTTCTTCCACATCCTCCCAATCCCGGAACACATCCAGCGCCCGTTTCATATGGTCAATTTCGTAAGCACCGTTTATCATGCTGACCAGGAAAGTCGTATTGGATGCCTCTGCCGCGGCAATCGATGTGGGATTAAAACCAGCCGGTACATCAATTAGAATATAGCGGAACAGGCTGCGGCTCATGGCAATGAGATTTTCCAATTTATCAATGGCAATCTTATCAATCATATTGGGTGTCGGGGTGCCGCAAAGCACACTGACATTGGGAGCAACGGGCATAAAGTAGGAACTCAGGGACGCAGGAGACAGGAACTTGGCATCCCGTACCGCTTCCACGATAGTGGTCTGGGGCGCGAGGTTAAAGAAAACCGCCATATCTCCGAACTGCAAATCCGCATCGATGATGCCCACCGGCTCCCGAGTCTTCCGGGCCAAAGCCATGGCCAGATTGGCAATCAGTGTAGTCTTGCCGCTCTTGCCCTTGGGGCTGAAAAACACCAGAGTTTCCGCACCGGCCTCACTGCCCAACCGGGAGAAAGTCTCCACGGTTTCCTGCAGTTCCATACCGGTGAAGGGCTTGATGATGTAGCCCTTGGCGCCAGCCTTAATGCTGTGGCTGGCATTTTCCGCCTGCCACTTTTCCCCCATGCAGAGGATGGCCGCGCCGGGATAGGCCTTCTTGAACTCGTCAATAAGCCCCATGCCCCCGGGCTGCTCAATATCCAGCAATATCAGGTTGGGATTGAACACAGCCCCCTGCCCTAAGGCATCACTGACATTTTGGAATTTTGCCGCCAGGGTAAAATTCGGCGTATCGTTTACCACCTGACCGAGCCGCTCCAGCATCAGTCTGTCCGACTCCGCCAGCAGTACGCGGTAATCCATGGCTTATCTCCTTTCAGCCAAAAATCCTGGCCAGCCAGGATTCCGGCACATCTTCATCCACTACATCATCGTCATAAACGCGATTGGTATAACGGGCTACCAAGTCCCGCAAAGCATCGCCCAGCTCACTGCCTTCGGATCGGAGCACAAGCGGCACACCCTCTTTGATGGAACGGCTGGCCGCCTGGAAGTCATTGGGGAGAATGTGATAAAAAGGTTCTCCGAGCAGATTTTCCACATCATCAATGCTGATACGGGTCTTAGCGTTGCTGCGGTTCAGAATCAAGCGAATCTTGTTCTTATCATAGTTGAGCTTTTTCAGCGTCTCCGCACCGATTTTCATATTTTTAATGGTAGGAATAAAATCCACAATGCCCAGGAAGCTGACGATAGTGGACAAATCCAACAGCGCCAGATTGAGCTGGCTGAACATGGAGGTGGTATCCACCAGCACATAGTCAAAGACTTTCTGCAGCTTGCGAATCATGGCAATCGCCTTATCTGCATCGATATTGTAGGCTTCTTCCAAACGCTGGGGTGCCGGCAGTACATAGAACACCACATTGTGGTATTCGTAGGGCGTCAAAAATTCCTCCGCCCGCACAGCATTTCCCTGCAAGCTCATGGCCTGCTGCAAATCGTAAACCGTGCGCTGAGGCATGAGCTGCAAATAATTGCTCACATCCCCAAACTGCAGGTCAAAGTCCACCAGGCAGACTTTTTTCCCCTGACGGGCCAGCTCCGAAGCCATGTTCGTACTGATAAGGGTCTTGCCCACCGCCGAAGCGGTGCTGAAAAAGGTGATGACCACACCATTTATTTCCTGTGTAAATTCACCCATAATTTCTCGAAGTCTCCTTAATTGCCCTGACTGCCACTTACCGGCATGATATTGTCTAAGGGACTGGTTTCATCCTGAACCGCTACCTTTTTCTTCTTGTCCGGCTTCTCCGGAATGGGGCCGTTCACATCCACACTCTGCATATCCCGCACTTCACGGCGGCTGTCGTTGAAGTAATCCGCCATCTTATCCGACATCTTCACTTCCGTACGCTCATTAACCACCCGCGGCGTCAACAGAATCATGATTTCCGATTTCTGACGGCTGTCATTGTGATATTTGAACAGCTCACCCAAGATGGGAATGTCGCCCAGCAAAGGCACCTTCTGTACGATTTTGCTATCCTCGGAATTTAAGAGGCCGCCGATAGCCATGGTCATACCCGAAGGAATATTCACAACGGTCTGAGCGGAGCGCGTGGACAACCCCGGCATACTATAGCCATTGACTGAAACGACATTTGCCTTATCCAAACGGCTAACTTCGGCATTGATTTTCGCAGTAATGTTCCCCTGCCTATCCACCGTTGGATTGATGAGATTCAAGGAAATACCATAGGGTTTGTATTCTACCGTAATATTGTTGCTCGAAGAGGATGCAACCGGGTAAGGAATCTGACCACCTACCAGAATTCCGGCAGACTTGCCGCTCATAGTGGTGATATTGGGGCGGGAAACTACGCGCGCCTTGCCCTGCTGCACAAGCAGCTTAAGCTGAGCATTAATCTTGGAAAAATGCGTATAGAGCCAATTCCGGTTATACCAATGGCTTCCCTTGGAGCGCTGAGCGCCAAAACTTTCACCTGCATAGAAAGTTCCCGGTTCATTCAGCGTTATGCCATCATCTTTACTGCCATTTGTCGTTTGCGACGAATAGGTTATCCCTAATTTTTTTGCCTCATCGGAATTAATCTCGATAACCAGGGCTTCCATATTTATTTGGTCAGGATTCTCCATATCCAAAAGGTTAATAACCCGCGCACTGCTGTCTCTCTGCTCCTCTGTCGTTACTGACGTCGTAACCGTACTCGAACCGCTGCCACCCAAATTCATCTTATCACTTTTGGTATTCGTGGGGTCATCTCCCACATAAAGGCAGGCGACCTTGAAGGCTAAATCCTTTTCATACTGATTTTTGACTGTGCCGCGCAAAAGCACTCTGTTGTTTACCATCTGCACGGTTACGCCCGGCAGATTAATCGCCTGTTCAATGGCTGCAGCCAAACCTTTATCTTCATTATTTACGCTGACGGTAAAATCCTGACGCATTCCATTTGCCGTCCAAACGTTTATCGTCGTGGTTCCCTGCTTTATCGCTACGATATTGATGGCAAACTTGCCCAGTTCCTGCACATCAGCAATCTTGGGGTTGCCGACAGCTACTCTTGTAATCGCGCTGTTGGTGCTCAAATAATAAGCCTGATTAACCCCGAGCCACAAAGGCTGTGCATAGGCATAAGCCGGAGCCGGTGCCATGATGGCAGTCACCGCTGCCATTCCCAGCGCGATTTTCGTTCCTGTATACAATTTAGTCCTCCCTGTTATTCTTCGTACCACGGATTATGGTAAAACTTCCACTCTGTGCTGCAGGCTTAGCAGGCTGCGCGCTGGCAGCTGCCGGAGCAGGCGCTGGTGCCGGAGCAGGTGCTGGTTTTGGCGCACTAGCCTTCGGCGCCGTTTCCATCTTGCGTTCACCGGGAATCACATAATCCGTATTAATCGTAAAAATATCCGTGGGAGCTACAGGACGAAGCACCAGATAAATCGTTCCCTTCTGGGAAGCCGTTGCTACTTTGAGCGCCTCATCCAGCGGCAGGGCCAACGTTGCTGTAGCCATAGCATCGCCGCTGCCCTTAATGGCACCTTCATTGCCATCTTTCTTGCTGTCAGCAGATTTTTTCTCGTCCACTTCTGCCGCCGAGCCGCCCGTCTTATTAATGGCCAGGAGCTGCACATTCTGCAAGAGAATTTCGCCCCGCAGGCCGCTTTCCTTCGTTCCGGAAACCACCATTACATCCACATAATCGCCTGGTTTTGCAAAGCCGGAAACACCGGTAATATCGGTAATTGCTACGGACACCGCGCGGCAGTTGGGAGGAATCGTTCCGGTAAACCCAGCCATGCGAACATCCGCATAAACTTTTTTCGAGGTCAGGATATCGCCCTGCTGAATCGCAACGCTCGTGGGACTGCCCGTAATCTCGCCTACTTCACGCACGGCTTCGGCAGGCACCACATCAGCCGGCATATCCACGACTTTCAGCATATTATCCTTGATAATCGTGCGTTCTGGAATATCCTGCTTGGCTACTACAACCTTCACCATCTCTACCTTAGGTCCATCCTGAGCAGAACTTTCTGTGCCGGATAATGACATATACACCATCAATCCCAACAGACAACTGACAAATACAGCCAGCGACACCCACTGCTTATAGGTAAGTTTTGTTTCCAACAACCACTTTTTCATCTGTTCCCATCCTTAAAATGCGACTACCTCGGCGTTCTAAGAGATGCATCTAGGCTTTTAGTCTCAAACGCCTTAATCTTTCCTTAAAGTTTCTCTAATCACTTTCTAAATGAATTGTTAACAGAATAACACCTTTATATCGGAAAAGTCAACACTTTTCCGGTTATTTTTTGTAAATTGTAGTAAAATAGGTGATAAATCATATGAATTCCCCCATATCTAAGCTAAGACTTAAGTCCCTAGCATTTGCTTTTTTTGCCCATTAACGGTAAACTAGGCTTGAGGTGAGATTCATGTTGTTCATACTAAAACTATTCATAGCCGTTATTTGTGCTGTAAGTGGTGCTATCGCAGGCAATCACTGGATTGCAAAACTCTATCGCACAAAAGAAAATATTCTCAGCTTTCCCCATAAGATTTTTGCCCAACACGAAAGCCGCAAGCGTTATCTGCCTGGCGTGCTCGGAATGCTTATGGCTTTCTATTTACTAAATATTAGTTCTACAGTCCTAAGTCATTTTTTTGGCTTGTTTTTCATCTATTTCCTTATTCTCTTTACTTTTACTGACTTCGAGCAAGAGGTTATTTTCGATGTCATGTTACTCCCTTTTGCACTACTAGGACTTTTTTCCTCTATTCTTAACGGTTATCCCGTACTCGACCATCTCGCTGCGGGATTGGGCGGCGGCATCCTGTTCCTGGTGCTGGCCATCCTGACCCGCGGGGGCATTGGCGGCGGTGATATCAAACTGATTGCCGCCTTGGGACTGTGGCTGGGCAGCAGCCAGCTTCTCGATGTCATTGTCATGGGATTGATTGCCGGTGGCATTGGTGCGTTCCTGCTCATGAAATTTGCGCATAAAAAAAAGACCGATACTTTTGCGTATGGTCCTTTTTTTACAGTTGCTGCATTGCTGCAGTTATTCGTATCGTAATGCCTCAATGGGGTCCAGCTTGGCTGCTTTTCGCGCAGGATAGATGCCAAAGAACAGACCAATGCCCACGGAAAAGATAAACGATATGATAATCGGGGTGATGGTGATAACCGTTGTGAAGTTGCCCACTTTGGCAATGATTTGTGAGACACCGCAGCCAACAATGATACCTATTATGCCGCCGATTATGCCAATGACCATGGATTCAATGAGGAACTGGGTCATGATGTTCATAAAGGTAGCGCCCAAAGCCTTGCGAATACCAATTTCTCTCGTACGCTCGGTGACGGACACCATCATGATGTTCATGATGCCGATACCGCCAACAATCAGGGAAATTCCGGCGATTGCGCCCAGCAGCAGGGTCAACATGGAGGTGGACTGATTCACCGTTTCCATCAGGCTCGTGAGGTTGCGGACGTTGAAATCATCATCCTTGCCCGCAAGGATATGATGGCGGGAGCGCAGGAGATTTTCAATTTCAGCCTGCACCTGCTCCATCTTTTCCTGACTGGAAACCTGCACGTTGATGGACTGGACATAGGTAATGCCCAACATGCGTTCCTGTGCCGTGGTCAAGGGAATGTAAATCACATCATCCTGGTCCTGTCCCACAGAGGACTGGCCCTTGGATTCCAATAGACCGATAACCTTGAAGGGCTGATTGTTGATACGGATATTCTTGCCCACCGGGTTTTCCTTGGCAAAGAGATTAGACGCAACTGTGGTGCCGATTACGGCCACGCGGTTGCGTTTATTCATATCATCCGCAGTGATAAAGGAACCGTAGCCGATGGTCAGTGAGCGGATGGACATAAATTCTGCCGTTACGCCCTGCACACTGGTTTTCCAGTTGTTATTGCCATAGACAATCTGATAGGACGAGGACACCGAGGGCGACACATAATCAATATTTTTGATTTTATCCTTGATGGCCTTGGCATCGTCATATTTCAGCGTCTGCATGGAGCCTGCTGCGCCGCGCACGCCGCCTCTATTGGAAGAACCCGGCGAGATAATCAGCATATTGGAGCCGAGACTCGCAATGGAGTTCGTGACATTACTGCGCACGCCCATGCCGACGGACACCAGCGCAATCACAGCGGCCACACCGATAATGATGCCCAGCATGGTGAGCAGGCTGCGCATTTTATTGGCGTAGAGGGAAGTCAGCGCCATCTGGAAGCTTTCACTAAATAACATCCATCACCACGCCCCTTCCTTCGTCCCGGGTGATTTTGCCATCCCGCACCAACAGCTGACGGCTGGCGCAGGCGGCAATTTCCGGCTCATGGGTAACGAGAATTATGGTACGGCCCATGCCGTGCATCTTCTGGAAAATCTCCATGATTTCCTTGGTGGATTTCGTATCGAGATTACCTGTCGGTTCGTCGGCCATAATGATATGCGGGTCATTGACGAGTGCCCGGGCGATGGCCACGCGCTGCCGCTGACCACCGGAGAGTTCATTGGGCTGATGTTCCGCCCGGTCGGCAAGGCCCACTGCCTCTAAAAAGTGCATGGCCTTTTCCAGCCGTTCCTTGCGGCCCACGCCGGAATAAACCAACGGCAGGGCCACGTTTTCGAGTGCCGAAATGCGGGACAACAGATTGAAGTTCTGAAAGACAAAGCCGATTTTCTTGTTGCGGGTAACTGCCAGCTTATCATCGCTGAGTCCAGCTACTTCCTGACCGTCCAGTTTATAAGAGCCGACCGTGGGACGGTCAAGGCAGCCCAGGATGTTCATCAATGTGGATTTGCCGGAACCGGAAGGTCCCATCAGGGCTGCAAATTCGCCCTGATAGATGTTGGTGGTGATGCCGTCCAAGGCCGCCACCGTCTCCCCGCCGATTTTGTAAAGTTTTTTGATATCCTTCAGCTGGATGGTGGCAATTCGCTTTTCGTTGTTCGTCATCGCGTTCTTACCGCCTTCCTCACATTGGTGGTGGGCCGCCACGGTCGTTCTTTTTTGAGCTGGAAGTTGTAGAGGCTTTCGCTACATAAGTGCTGACTACCTGTTCGCCTTCCGAGAGCCCCTCCAGAATTTCCACGTATTCATCGCTGTAGATGCCGGTGGACACATAGCGGTTTTCCTGCGTGCCATCGTCATTTTTCACGATAACATAGGAGCCGTGGGTATCGGTTTTGAGGGTGGACAGCGGCACCACCAGCGCATCATTCTTCTCGGCGGTGTTGATTTCCACCCGGGCGGTCATGGCTGGCAGCAGCACATTTTCCGGGTCATCCACATCGAGCGTCACATAGTAGTAGATAACGCTGGCGGAGGAACTGCTCGAAGATGAGCTGCTCGAAGTATTGACATTCCAGCTGTTGCTGGTATCGGTCTGGGATATCTTGGACACTCTTGCCGTAAAAGTCTTGCCGTTGAAACTGTCCACGGTAAAGGTTGCGGACTGGCCAACCTTCACATTGCCGATATCCGTTTCATCCACCTTGGCCAGAATCTGCTTGCTGGACATATCCGCAATGCGCATGATGACCGTGGGGCTGCTGTTTCCCTGCACCGCCATGGTGCCTGCGGTCTGGGGCTGACCAACCACGACGCCGGACATAGGTGCCACAATCGTCATTTCGCTCATATTGGACTGGGATTCAGCCAACGAAGAAAGTGCCGTGTCGTAATTCATTTTGGCATCTTCCAAGTCGGACTGCGTTTTGGCACCAATGCTGTAAAGATAGCTGACGCGGTCATACTTGGCCTTGGTATTGGTGACCTTGTACTGGGCCTGATTGCGCTTTTCCTCGTAATCCTTGGCATCCAAAGTCGCGATGGTCTGGCCTGCCGTCACGGTATCGTTTTCCTTGACGAGCACTTCCTTAATGCGGGCCGTAACCTTGGAGCTGACTTCGACGCTGTTCACCGGTTTAATCGTACCCGTGGCCGAAACGGTGGATTTCACATTCATGCGGGTGACGGGTACCGTCTCCACCGCCGCTGCCTTCTTGGCCGCCTGCTGGCCTTGATAGTATTGGTAGCCATACACCGCCGCACCGATTATCAAGACGGCGGCTATGGCTGCTTTTATTTTCCAATTCAGCTTCATTTATTTCCCTCATTTCCTGCCAGTTCTTCCGCTACTTTGCGGGTACTGTCCACGGTGGTATCATTGCTGCTGCCCAGGCGGGACTGGGCAAGCGCTGCATCTGCATCCGTTTCCAGAAGGGCCGCGGCCTGTTTTTCCTCGGCCGTCAGCTCAACTCCCATGGCGTTTTCCACGGTGGCCTTGTAGCGGGCGTAATCGTACTGGGCGCTGATGTAATTGAGCCGCGCCGTGGACAGCGCTTCCTGCGCATCGATGATATCGAGCATAAGTCCTTCACCAGCACGGTATTTCTCGCGGGCGATGAAAGCATCTTCCTCCGCCTGATGCACGGCATCCTGCGTGGAATTGAAACGCTTTTCTGCCTCGCGCATATTGTAATAAGCCTGCCGTACTGCCAAATCAATGGCCTCTTTGTCTTTGAGGTAATTGAGCTTGGCCACATCCCGGCTGGTTTCGGCAGTCTTTACCTGCGCACGGGTCACACCACTGTCAAAAATACTCCAGCTGAGTCCCACCGAAGCGGTAGCCCCATGGCTGTTCTCGCTGCTCGGATGGAATTTCTGACTGCTGTTAAGCCCCACCGACAGATTCAGTGTCGGCAGATAACCAGCCTTTGCTTCCTTAATGGCCTGCTCCTGCTGTTCGAGCTTGTTCTTGTCCACCAGCAAATCCTTGCGGTTGCGGTAGGCGTAATCAAGGCAGGTGCCCATATCCTGGTCAAAAGCCAGATAGGAAAAATCCGTGGTGAGATTCAAGGGCTCACTGCGGTCAATGTTGAGGTAATTGCGCAGGTCAGCCAGCTCCAATTCGTAGCTGTTTTCTGCTTTAATCAAATTCTGTCTGGCATTGCTTAACTCCACCTGCGAACGGATTACATCGATTCTGGCCTTGGAACCTGCCGCATAAAGCTGACTTACGTTGGTGAAGTGCTCCTGGTACTTATCCACGGTTTCCTGGCGCACCCCCACAGTCTTTTGAGCTTCCAACGCATTATAATAAGCCTTGATGACATTGAGCTTCAAATCCTCCTGTGCCCGCTGAGTTTGTAAGCTGGCAGATTCCACGCCGATTTTCGCGCTTTTGATGCTGGCCTGATTCTTGCCGCCGGTATAGAGCGGCAGTTTCCCCGTGATGCCAACGCTGTTGCTATCCTGACGGTCAGAATCCTTATTCTTCGTCGTGGAAAGAGTATCGCTCAGCCCCACGCTCACGCCATTACTGCCTCTTGCTTTTTCCAGCGCATACTTGGCCGTATCCTCGCCCTTTTGGGTGACTTTAAGCCCTGTGTTCTGGGTAAGTGCCAGATTGATGGCGTCCTGCAGGCTCAAGTCCGCCGCCTGAGCTCCGGGACTTGCCAAAAGCAGGGCCATAAAAGGCACACCTGCCTTTATCCAACGCTTTAATTTCATGAAGATTTCCTCCCCAATATTATTTCCTTTCACATCTTTCTATTTTACCACATTTTATTATTTCCGTGGCGCAATTTGGTGTATTCTATGATAGAATAGATACGTTGTAATTCTATGAGAAACAGATTAAATTTGCATTAGAAATAGGTGTATTTTTCGTGGAAAATCCATATTTTGCTGAAGCGCAGAATCTCCTGCGCAAATATTACGGTTATCCCGACTTCCGCCCCGCCCAAAAGCCAGTGGTGGAAAGCCTCTTGCAAGGCTCTGACACATTGGCCATCATGCCGACAGGAGCGGGCAAGAGCATCTGCTTTCAGCTGCCCGCGCTGGTATTCCCGGGCATTACCCTTGTCATCTCGCCGCTTATCTCCCTGATGAAAGACCAGGTGGATGCGCTGGCCGAACAGGGCGTACCCGCTACCTATATCAACAGCCAGTTGACCCTTGAGCAAACAAACGCCCGCTTCAGCGCCATTGCCGAAGGCCGCTACAAGCTCATCTATGTGGCCCCGGAACGGCTGGACACCGACTACTTCCGCTACATCATCGAACGGCAGGAAATCTCCATGGTGGCCGTGGATGAAGCCCACTGTCTCTCCCAATGGGGCCATGACTTCCGCCCCAGCTACCGGCAGATTGCCCCCTTTATTGCAGGACTCCCCCGCCGTCCGCTGGTCAGCGCTTTTACCGCTACGGCCACACCGGAAGTCAAAGAGGACATCATCAGCCTCTTGCACCTGCGCCAGCCGCGGATTCATGTCACGGGCTTTGACCGTCCCAACCTCTATTTTGAAGTGCGCCGCGGCGAGGATAAGAAGAAATTTATCGAAAAATACCTGAAAGCACATAAGGAGGAGGCCGGCATTATTTACGCCGCCACCCGCAAGGAAGTGGACAGCCTCTACGAACACCTCAAAAAGAAAAAGTTTGCCGTAGGACGCTACCATGCAGGCCTGTCCGACAAACAACGCAATCAGGCACAGGATGATTTTCTCTACGACAACGTGCAGGTCATTGTGGCCACCAACGCTTTCGGCATAGGAATTGACAAGTCAAATGTCCGCTATGTCATCCACTACAATATGCCCAAAAACATCGAAGCCTACTATCAGGAAGCAGGGCGCGCAGGGCGCGACGGCGAACCCGGCAGCTGCATTTTACTCTACTCCCCGCAGGACGTCATGACGCAGAAATATCTGATTGACGTGTCAATCGAAAACGAGGAACGCAAGGCGCACAACCTCGGCACTCTGCAAAAGATGGTGGACTACTGCCATACGCCGGAATGCCTGCGTCATTTCATCATCAGTTACTTTGGCGATACGAGTGCAGAGATAACCTGCGATAATTGCGGCAACTGCAAGGCCGGGCTCGAAAAAACCGATGTAACCATCGATGCCCAGAAGGTCTTTTCCTGCGTCTACCGCATGCACGAGCGCTTCGGTCTGACGCTTGTCGCACAGGTGCTCAAAGGTTCCAGCGACAAGCGGGTAAAGGAACTCCATTTCGATAAACTCTCGACCTTCGGCCTTATGAAGGAACGGACGCTGGCTGACATCAAGCTATTAATTCAGCGCTTTATCGCCACGGACTACTTAGGCCTGACCGAAAGCAAATTCCCCGTAGTCACGCTCAAGCCCGCTGCCTATCCCGTCCTCAAAGGACAGGAAAAAGTCTGGCAGGCCGTACCCAAACCGGAGAAGGAAAAAGAACCCGCAGCACCAGAACTCTTCGACCATTTGCGCCACCTGCGCAAGGAAATCGCCACCCGCGAACACGTCCCACCCTATGTGGTCTTTTCCGACGCCACCCTCAAAGACATGTGCCGCGTCCAGCCCGCCACGCTCGATGAAATGCTGGATGTCAAAGGTATCGGCGAAATGAAGCTGCACAAATACGGACAGGAATTTCTGGATTGCATCAAAGCCCATAAATAAACACGGCTGCTACAGATTTTTGTCAGTACGTGCTGAAATATTTTTGTTACGGCTCAGTAGGGCGGAGGTGGTAATACTTTTCGCCGTTGCACTGAATGACCCACAAGTAAATGTATGAACTTTTTAGTTACCTGCGCCGGGCAAGACCGGCGGCGCGTATGTTCAGCCCAGTGTTTAGTCTGTGCCGTTTGTGGGCCAGTCCTCACTGCGTTCGGACAGTCGTTCCACGGCGAAAAGCATCACCACCTCCGCCCGAAGCAGCATCTGTATAAAATGTATTATTCTCGGTGACAAGCAGCAAGCACATCGATGTTCTTGTTACGGAAGCAACGAGTTCGTGGCAATAGCATAATCCGTATCTTGGGGCGAATGGGAGAGTGATTTTTCTGTAGGGAGCGATTGCCTGAACGCAGTGAAGGCCGGCCCCTGTAGGAAGCAGCTAAGCAAATACGCTGAAAGCAGCGCCGTTGGCCTGCCCGGCGCAGGTAACTGGACAACTCTATCTTGCGAAGGGGTCGTTTAGCGGAAAACAGAAAAATTACTCCCCCATTCACCCCTGACAACGTATGAACAGAATACCATTCGCACGAACTCCCCCACAAACTGCAATTCACTAAAAAGCCCGCTGACATTTTATCAGCGGACTTTTTACGTTACGGATATTCCTTATAATCATTCAGCTTATAGATTGCAAATAAGCATCCATTTGCCCTGCCACTTCTTTGGCGGCTTTGGCTGCCTGCACTACATTCCATGGGCCGGTGACGACATCACCGGCTGAAAAGATTCCCGGACGGGTAGTCTGTCCATGTTCATCTACAGCCACCAGCCCCTTATCATTCACATCAAGCCCCGAGGTCGTATTCACCAGCTTGTCCTTAGGCTGCTGACTGACGGCGATAATGGTGCTGTCAGCCGGAGCCAGTTCCGGCTGCCCCTGACTGATTATTTCGCCAGCCTCGGACAATTCCCGTTTGACAAAGACAGGCCCCTGTTCTGTAATCTTCTCCACAGCCATGCCATAGAGCATCTCCGCGCCATCGGCGATGGCATAATCCAGTTCCCGCTGGCTGGCCGTGACATGATTGCTGCGCGCATAGATGGTGACGAAACGGCTGCCCTGCCGCAAAGCCGTGCGGGCTGCATCCATGGCCGAATTGCCGGCCCCAATCACCGCCACCCGCTCGCCTAACGCATAGGCGCCGGGATTTTGCAGATAATCAATGGCATAATGGACATTGCCCAGACTCTCCCCGGGTACGCCCAAACGCCGTGCCCGCCAAGTCCCCGTACCAATGAAGATAGCCTGATAGCCATCGCTGATTAAATCATCCAGATGCAAAGCTCCGCCAATGGTGGTATGCGGCCGGATATGGATACCCAATTGGCGCATTTTTTCCTTGTAGCGGCTCAGAATCGTCCGCGGCAGGCGAAAGTCTGGAATGCCATAACGCATCATACCACCGATATGGCTCTTGCGCTCAAAGATGGTCACATCATAACCTTTCTGTGCCATCTCCACCGCCACCACCAGCCCCGCAGGACCGCTGCCGATTACCGCTACCCGCTGTCCTTTGGGCGGCTGTTTTTCCAGCTGCAGCTTCTCAAAGAAGCCATTGGATATATAATGCTCAATACTGGAAATCTGCACCGCACTGCCCTTGCGCCCCTGAATACAATGACCTTCGCATTGTTTTTCATGGTCGCAAACCAGCGAGCAGATTATGCTCATGGGATTGTTGGCAAATAACATCGCTGCGGCCTCATTTCCCTGACCGGCCAGGAACAGCCGGATCATTTCCGGGATATTTGTGCCAATGGGACAACCTTGCAGCTGACACATTGGCTTCTTGCATTGCAGGCAACGTCTCGCTTCATTGATTACATGGACTGCCATTAGGATTCACCTCTGCACGTTTTTCTTTGTCTCAGGGCTGCTTGCCGATATAGGCCAGAATCCCCCCATCCACATAAAGGATATGGCCGTTGACAAAGTTTGAAGCATCCGAGGCTAAGAAGATGGCCGGACCTTCCAAATCCTCTGTGGTTCCCCAGCGGTTAGCCGGCGTCTTGCCCAGAATGAACTCATTGAAAGGATGTCCCGGCGTGCGCAGCGGAGCCGTCTGCGGCGTGGCGATATAGCCTGGGCCAATGCCATTGCACTGGATATTGGCATTGCCATACTCCGAGCAGATGTTGCGCGTCAGCATCTTGAGACCGCCCTTGGCAGCTGCATAGGCCGATACCGTTTCCCGGCCCAGTTCGCTCATCATGGAGCAGATATTGATAATCTTGCCATGGCCTTTTTTCAGCATGCCCGGAATCACGGCCTTGGATACGATGAACGGTGCGTTGAGGTCGATATCCACCACCTGCCGGAAGTCCTCAGCCGACATTTCCAGCATGGGAATGCGCTTGATGATACCGGCATTATTCACGAGAATATCAATGGTGCCCAGTTCCTTTTCGATATCAGCCACCATCTTCTGCACTTCATCTTCCTTCGTCACATCGCAGTAATAACCCTTTGCCTCGAAGCCTTCGGCCTTGTAAGCGGCCAAGGCTTCCTCCATATGCTTTTCACCACGGCAGTTGAAAGCGATTTTAGCCCCAGCCTTGGCATAGGCTTTGGCAATGGCAAAACCAATGCCATAAGCTGCACCGGTCACCAGTGCCACCTTGCCGTCCAGCGAGAATTGTTTCAGGTATTCCATATCCATCTCTATGCGCTCCTTATCTCAGTTCCGTATTCTTGATGTGGTCCATATCGTCAAACGCCTTGTTCTCACCGCCCATAGCCCAGATAAACGTATAGTTGGCGGTGCCGCAGCCGGCATGGATGCTCCAAGACGGGCTGATGATGGCCTGTTCGTTCTGCATCACCACATGGCGAGTTTCCTGCGGTTCGCCCATCATATGGAACACCACTTCATTTTCCGGAATCTCGAAGTAGAAATAGATTTCCATGCGGCGCTCATGCGTATGGGCCGGCATGGTATTCCAGACACTGCCCGGCTCTAGTGAAGTCATCCCCATCGATAGCTGGCAGGTTTCCAGAACGTCCGGATGGATAAACTGATTGATGGTGCGCTTATTGCTGGTCTTGGCATCCCCACAGGGTACCTTGTTGGCATCCTTGATGGTCAGAAGTTTCGTCTGGCAGGCCTTATGGGCGGGTGCTGAAACCATGTAGAACTTGGCCGGCCTATCGCCATCCTGACTCTTGAAGGTAACTTGCTTCGTGCCCATGGTGATATAGAGGCAGTCTTTATATCCCAATTCGTAGGCCACGCCATCTGCCGTAATCGTGCCGGCGCCGCCTACGTTGAAGATACCGATTTCCCGGCGCTCCAGGATGAACTTCGTACCGAAATTGTGCCAGACATCAATGCCCTTATCCAGCGGCACTTCCTCCTTGACCGGCATGCAACCAAAGGTCACCATGCGGTCCACATGGGAGTAAACGGCTGTTACCATATCGGCGCAGAACAGGTTTTCCATCAAGAACTCCTGCCGTACTTCCTCCGTCGTATAACGCTTGAAATCTCTCTGATTTGCCGAATAACGAATATCCATTGTTCAAACTGCCTCCATAAAATGTTGTAATTCCGTACGATTGGGCAAGCCCTCATTGTCACCTGCCGACATGATGGCTAGTGCACCAATCGCAGCGCCGCGCAAAGCGGCTTCTTCCAGCGTCCTGCCCTCCAGCAGAGCCGATACAGTACCCACGGCGAAACCATCCCCGGCTCCTACCGTATCCACCACATGTTCCACCCGGAAGGACGGCGCGATAAATTCCTTGCCTTCCCGCTCCTTGCCATAGGCGCCCTTACTGCCGCCCAATTTAATGACCACAGCCTTGGCCCCACGAGCCAGATAAAAATCCGCTATCTGCTCCGGCTTTTCCATTCCGGTGAGAATCTTGCCTTCGCCCAGTCCCGGCAGAATCAGGTCAGCCTTTGCTGCCAGACGGTTCAAAGTCCTGACCATGACCTTATGAGAAGGCCAGAGAGCCGGCCGCAAGTTGGGGTCGAAGGATACCGTCGCCTCATGAGCATGGGCAGCATCCATGAGTGCTTCCACAGACGCACAGCAGCTGTCAGACAAAGCCGCGGGGATGCCCGTTACATGAACATGCTTCACGCCCTGCCAGTCAATCCCCCGCAAGTCCTCCGGTGCAAAATGGGAAAATGCCGTATGGCGGCGGTAGTTGACCACCAGTGGGTCAGTTCCTTCCGGTGCCATTTCTTTGAACTGCATGCCGGTCAGATGTTCCCGGTCAATCTGCACATAACTGTCCTCAATGCCGTTTTCCTTCAGGAAATCCCGGATATGCTGGCCGATGGGGTCACTGCCCACCCGGGATACATAGGAGACCGTATGCCCAAGCCGGGAAAGCCCGATGGAAAAATTCACTTCCGCCCCGCATACCAGACGGGTGAATGTCTGTACATCCTTCAACGGCTTTGCCTCCTGTGCCACAAAGAGCCCCATGGGCTCACCAATCGTCAGTACCTCGGCCATAATAATCGTTCCTTTCCTGCCAACTGAACTCAAAGTTCAGCATAAAGTTCTTCCAAATATTTTCGTGCAGTCACAGCATTGTCCGGACGGGTATTTTCCAGCGTAGCCTGAATGCCGCATTTTTCCTGCTTCAGATAGGCAAGCAATGGCTTGTAATCCATAAGCCCCGTTCCCGGAGCCATCGCAGTAAGCCCATGTTCCGTTATCTGAAAATCCTTCAGATGGACAACTTCCACATATTCACCAAAACATTCGATTGCCTCGCCAATCACCCGCTCCCGCTCCATATAATTCTCCATGGACAGGAGGTTCACGGGGTCAAAGATAATCCGCAGATTCGGTGAAGCCATCTCCCGAATCACCCGTCTGGCCACCTGCGGGTTCCAGACGATATGATTCCAGACTGGTTCGATGGCCAGAAGCGTACCGAAATGTTCCGCTGCTTCTACCACCGGGGCAAGATTATGTAGAAAAGTCTGCAGAGCTGCCTCACTATGGCAAGCTTCCTCATAGTGATAATCCGCATTCGGAGCTCCGGTCTCCGTTCCCACTACTGAGCAATCAAGCGCCTTCGCCATGCGCAGATGTGCAATATAATTCTCCTGAATCTTTTGCAGTTCCTGCGGGTCCGGATGCGCGAGATTCTTATAACATCCCAGCACCGCTACATCCACCTTATGCGCAGAAAATACCTCCCGCAAATGCTTGCCCAGTCCGGCGGTCAGTTTTCCCGGACTCATCACAAAGCCCGGTATGGTTTTCTCCAATGCCAGATGCACACAGGAAAATCCCTGGCCCCGGGCCCAGGCAGCCCGCTCAGCGAGTGTTCCCGCCCGCATATCATGAAGCCTGATACCTAATTGCAACACAGTAGTCATCCCTTTTCCTTAGCTTGTTCTCTTATGTTTCATACAATTTATTTATATTCTATATTGCTTTCCATAAATCCTCCATTCACAAGCAACTTTCTTTTAGAGGCGTTCATACTCCGCAGCTGCCAGAATGAAGGGCCCTAATCCCTTGGGTTCATTGGTGACAATCGGCTCACTAATATAGTAGGCAAAGGAACCATCACGTTCCCCATACGCCTTGGTTGGCTTGCCGCCCAAACCTGCCACAAAGCAAATCTTGTTGAGGCAGATGGTGCCCATGGGCGTCTCGGTGATGAACTCATCAATGAGTCCATGATAGGAGAGTTTGGCAAATTCCCGCATGCTCTCCGGCAGCCAGCCCATACGCACGCCCTTGAACAGGGCATAGGCAATCATGGACGAGCCGGATGCTTCCACATAATTGCCCGGACGTTCGCCGCAATCCGGCACCTGATACCAGACATGTGACTTGGGGCTGGCTACCTTTATCAGCGCTTCCATCGTTTCATTCAGAATCTTGATGAGTTCCGGCTTATATTTATTATCAGCCGGCAGCTCTGCCAAAGTATCCACCAGTGCCATACAATACCAACCGATGGAACGGGCCCAGAAATGCTTGGACAGTCCGGTCAATTTATTGGCCCAGGGCTGCTGACGGGCATCATCATAGGCGTGATACAAAAGACCTGTCTGCTCATCGAGCGTATGCTTGCGGGCAATGATGAACTGCCGGGCAATATCATCATATTCCTCCATGCTGCGGCTGAACTCGCTGACGTATTTGGCATAGAAAGTCGCGCCCATATAGAGGCCGTCCAGCCAGATTTGCTCCGGATAGATTTCCTTGTGCCAGAACACCCCTTCCTTCGTGCGGGGATGATGCTCAATCTGGCTGCGCAGAAGCTCCAGGGCCTTGTGGTATTTTTCCTCATGGGTTTCCTTGTAGATGGTCAGCAGTATCTTGCCATTGTTGAGGTGGTCGATATTGTACTCCTTCACATCATAGCCCCGGATACTGCCATCTTCCCCGATAAACGTATCCATGCAGGACTTGATATAATCGAAGTATTTCTGCTCTCCTGTCTGACGCCAGACCTCCGCAATGCCGTCCAGCGTCAGCCCAAATTCATAAGCCCAATAGCTCGTAAGGTCGGTCTTGCGCTGTATAACGGAATCAGCCATCCACTGTGAGTATTTTTTCATTTTCTTCGTTCTCTCCTAAATATTACAAAAATTAATCGGTGAATTCAGTAGGAATGGGCACTCTTGGGTTCATCATGGACACGCATCAAATCATTGTGACCGAAGCACTGCTCATACTTCCAACCCGTCAGGGATTCTACCGCCTTGCGGGTTTCCGGCGTCACATCGGCCATGCTGCCGCCCGAACGGATGCGATGCACCTCATCCACGAGGAGCTTATGATTTTCTTTGGTCAGGGTCAGATTACGCGAAATCAGGTAAACGATAGCGCAGAGAACGATTGGCACCACAATGGTCATAACCAGTACACCATCAATAGCCATAGCCGTCTGCTGGCCAGCGCCCTTTTCAAAACCGAAGAGTGCAAGGCCTACGCCCAGCAGGAAACCTTCCGCAGCCGAAGCCAGCTTCGAAAGCAGGCCATTTACCCCTGTGAAGATACCTTCGCGGCGTTCCATGGTAACGGCTTCATCAATGTCAGCCATGAAGGGCAGCTGGAATACGGGGATGTAATCCGCACCGGCCTTGCCCACATTGTTGATGATGGCCAGCACCGTCAGCCAGACAATCACAGCCTCTTCGCCCATGCTGGACTGATTCTGGAACAGGACATAATAACCAACCAGCGAAGCCGTCACGATAACACCAACCACTTTGAAAGCGAACGGGCCGCCGCGGCGATAGCAGATGGTGATGAAAATAGCCAACGCGATAAAGGAAACCAAAGTAGCAAAACTCGTGATAATGGAAGTTGCGCTTACAGACAGGGACAAGGCGTAGATTACATAATAGGTGAAAACACCAGCAGCCAGATTCTTGTAGATGCCGATAAAGAGCATCATGCCGGCATGGAGGCGGAAAGCCCGGATGCGCATGGAAGCGAACACATCATTGACCAATTTGCGCAGTACATGGGATACCGAACCCATTTCTTCCGTATAGTGAATGTCCTCGGGAGCACGCTCATAGGTCAGGAAATACATAACAGCCAGGGAGAGGGAAACCACTACAGCATAAGTCAGGCCCGTATAGAAGAAGGCATCCAGATTGCCTTCACCGAAACGCTGGAAGAAGAAAGCCGGGAACAAGAGGGCAATCGTGCTGGCAAAGGTGCCGCAATACTGTTTGGCCGAAACCAGCTTGGTCTTTTCAGCTGCAACCTGCGTCATTTCTGCCGGCAGCGTCGGGCCAGGAACCATAACACTGGTGAAGACCACTTCGTAAATGATATTGGCAACCACATAGAATTCAAAACTGTGTCCCGGAGTCCAAAGGATCGGATAGGTGATAAGCACCAGTGGAATACCCGTCAGGATGAAGAACTTGCGCCGCCCGAAGCGCTTGCCCAATCTGGTACGGCCAAAGTTATCGCTGATATAGCCCATCACCGGATTGCCAACGGCGTCAATACATCTGGCAATGGTAAAGATCAGACCTGCCTGAACAGCGGGAATATCGCAATACATCGTGTAAAACAGCATCAGAAATGCGGAACTGAGTGCCTGTGTACCACCACCCAGGAAATTCAAACAGGCATAGCCCAGCACGTTCCACCAGGTTACTTTTCTTGTTTCCATCTTGCTCCTCCTAACTCACATCATTAAAACTCCAGCTCTTATCTAACCTGCCCATCAGAGCCAATATCCACCAGCCGGTCCGGCTGACGTTTACCATTAATCGTCACATTCTCAAAGGCCAGCGCATGGACATTTTCCAGCACGGCCTCCCCCGTCACCCCTTCGAGCTTCATATCCCGGAAGGTGATGTTTTCAATGGGAGCATCGGCAAAACCTTTAAGATAAAAGGCATATTTCGCATCAATGCTGCCGCCTTCTGCCGTCCAAAAACCATCCAGCGTGATATTATCCAGCTGGGGGAGGTTTTCTCCCATATGGCCCTCTTCGTAGAAGAAATCGGCATGCACCACCGCTAACCGTGCCTTGTTGACCACGCTGTCCCTCACATAGACATTTTCCAGCGTGCCGCCCCGCATGGCGTTGGTCTTGAAGCGGATCGGATAATCGAGGTTGGGGCTGTCGAAGTGATTGCCTGCGGCAAACACATCATGCACGCCGCCGGAAATCTCACTGCCCAGCGTGATGCCGCCATGCCCGTTAGCAAAGCGGTTATGACGGATAATCACATTAGCTGTCGGCACCCCGATGCGCCGTCCATCCTCATTGCGCCCGGATTTGATGGCAATGCAGTCATCCCCGGTGAGGAAGTAGCAATCCTCAATCAGCACATTGCGGCTGGATTCCGGATCAATGCCATCATTGTTGTAGAGATCCGTCTCAATATGCACACCTTTAATCCAGACATTCTCGCAAAGTACCGGATTGATTTCCCAAAAGGGGGAATTGACGATATGCACGCCCGTAATGCGAATATCCTTGCTATTGTAGAACTGGATAAAGGGGGGCCGCAGCGTGGATACATCATCGGCAAAAATCCGCTGACGAACCGGGATTCCCTCTGCACCAGCCTGAAAGAGACGCTGTCGCTGCTGCTCCTGCTCCGGCTCACCAAAGTAACCGAATTTCCAGGGCATCCAGTTGAATTCATCCGCCTGCCCATCCAATGTACCTTGTCCCGTAATGCTGATGTCTTCCGCGCCATCCGCATAGATGAACGGCGAGAAGTTCATGCATTCCACGCCTTCCCAGCGGGTATAGCGCAGGGGATAAAAGACATTGCTCTTGTTGCGGATAAAGCAAAGTCTTGCGCCGTCCTCCAGATGCAGCTCCACATGCGACCTGAGGTCCAGCGCTCCGGTATACCAGATACCTGCCGGAATTTCCACCCGGCCGCCGCCCGCCTGCGCCATATCATCAATGGCCTGCTGGATGGCCTCGCCATGAAATAATACCTGCTGGTGCCGTTCCAGCAATTTTTCCTGCCGGTAGGCCAAATCTTTCTTCAGCTCATCCCTGCTGCCCTCGTAAGGCCCCCAAGGATGCTCGTAGTAGATTTCTTCCACCGACCGCCAAAGTGCCTGATACCGGCTGTCTGTAATCCGGCAAGCCCTTGTGCGGGGATGTGGCGGCTTGAATTTAGCCAGAATTTCCTTATAAAGTTTTTGATTCCAGGAAAATGCCACGTTTATGACCTCATTTCATTTCCTAATCAAGAAATCTTCAATTTGCGCTTTTGTAAATAGTCTGATTTATTTTTGCGATACAAGCTGTTCACAGCCTGCTTGCCGCGTCCTCTTACCTCCTTGACAATCGTGGCGGCCTCACGGACAAGCTTGGTAATACCGTCCCAGTCACCGTCAGCCATCATCTGCTGCTTGACCATCCAGCTGCCACCGCAGGCCAAAATCTTTTCATCAGACAGATAAACGCGGACATTTTCCGGCGTAATACCGCCTGTCGGCATAAAGACCAGCTGGCCATAAGGTGCAGCCACCGCCTTGATCATCTTGAGCCCGCCCGCTGGTTCCGCGGGGAAGAACTTCACAAAATCCAGCCCCAGGCCAATGGCCTGTTCCATTTCACTGGGGGTCTGGGTTCCCGGTGCCACCGGCATATCCTTGGACTGACAATATCTGACCACTTCCGGATTGAGGCCCGGGCTAACGATAAACTTTGCGCCCGCCTCAATGGCCAAATCCACTTCCTGCGTGGTGAGCACAGTTCCCGCACCGACTAGAAGTTCCGGACGATGTTTTACCATGCGGGAAATCACCTCAGCAGCTGCTGCCGTGCGGAAGGTGACCTCGGCACAGGGCAGGCCGTTATCACAGAGGACATCGGCGAGTTTTTCTGCATACTGTGCATCTTCCATCACCACCACGGGGATAATCCCAATCTCCTTGAACTGCTTGAATATCTCTTTCATTTTCTCTAAATCCTTTCCTTTACATGCCACTCTTAAATATGGAAGTAGCGGACTGCGTTTTTATAACTGATGCCTTCCACAATCTTCTGCAAAGATGCTTCATGGCAGGGATACTCTCCATGTTCCACCCAGTCACCAATGATATTGCACAGGATGCGTCGGAAGTAATCATGACGGGTATACGACAGGAAGGAACGGGAATCCGTCAGCATGCCAACGAAGTTCCCCAGCAGGGAAAGCCTAGCCAGTGAGCGCATTTGCTTTTCCATGCCATCCTTGGTATCGAGGAACCACCAGGCCGAACCCATCTGAATCTTGCCGGGCATTTCCTCCGACTGGAAGCAGCCCATCAGGGAGGCAATCCGGTCAAAATCCGTGCTGTCTAGTGAGAACAGAATCATTTGTGGAAGATTCCCTTCCTTGTAGAGCTCGCTCATGAATTTAGCCAGATTGCCGATGCAGGTGGTCTGGGCAATCATGTCAAAGCCCGTATCCGGCCCCTGCAGGGCAAACATCTTTTCATTGTTGTCGCGGCTGCAGGAATAGTGGATTTCCATCACAATCTGCGCTTTATGATATTCCCGGGCCAGATGCAGGAGCACTTCGGTCTGATAAGCCTCGGCCTCAGCCTGTGTGAGCGTTTCGCCAGCAAGGGCTTTTTTATAGGCCTTATCCGCAGCATCCAGCCCCTGATGGTTGAACATCACATAATCCAAACCGTGGTCGCTGGCCCGGCAGCCATGTTTCTTGAAGTAGGCAATCCGTTCCGTAAGCGCTGCCAGCACATCTTCGATGGAGGCTAGTTTATCCTTGCCCACACTGGCCGCCAATTTTTCCATATACGCAGGAAAACCATCTTTATGGATATTGATGGCTTTATCCGGACGGAAGGACGGACAGACCTTGAAGTCCACGGTTTCATCCGCAGCCAGTTTCTCATGCCATTCCAAATTGTCAATGGGATCATCCGTGGTGCCGATGTAATCCACCTTGGACTGGCGAATCAGGCCCCGCACGGACATATCCGGGTTATGCTGCAGCATGTCGTTGGCTTTGTCCCAGACCGCTTTCATATTGCTCTCGGTAAGGGGTTCGGTCACGCCGAAATATTTATGCAGCTCCAGATTGCACCAGTGATACATGGGATTGCCGATAGCCATTTCCAACGATTTCGTAAAGGCACTGAACTTTTCATAGGGATCCGCCCCGCCGGTAACCATGTCCTCAGGTACACCGTTCGTGCGCATCACCCGCCATTTATAATGATCTCCGAAATAAGTGCCATCCGCATTGCGCCCGCCCAGCCAAATCTGCGCGATATTGTCAAAGCGGCGGTCTTCAAAAATCTCTTTGGGTGAGATATGGCAATGATAGTCAACCAGCGGCAAGTCCCGGGCATATTCTTCATACATCCTCTGACCTGTCTGATTGCGAAGCATAAAATCTTTCCCCATAAAAGCCTTCATAACGGAAAATCAGTCCTTCCTATAACACAACACCATCTTTGAAAATGGAAATCTGGCGATAGCCGTTTTTCTCGTTGTTCGTGGGTTCGCCGCTGGCAACCTGTAAGACTTTATCCAACAGGCGCTTGCCCGCTTCATCCAACGCTTCACCTGCCGCCACCGTACCGGCATTGAAGTCAATCCAGTGCGGCTTGCGTCCGGCCAACTGGCTGTTGGTCGCAATCTTGACCGTGGGCACCGGCGAACCAAAAGGCGTTCCCCGGCCCGTGGTGAAGAGAATCATCGCGGCGCCGGCCGCAGCCAGAGCCGTGCTGGATACCAGGTCATTGCCCGGCCCATAGAGCAGATTCAGGCCCTGTGTCTTTACCTGCTCTCCGTAGCCCAGCACATCTTCTATTGGCGCCGTACCGCCCTTTTGAACACAGCCGCAGCTCTTGTCCTCCAGTGTGGTGATGCCCCCCTGCTTGTTGCCGGGGCTGGGATTATCGTAAACCACCTCGTGATGGGAGATGAAGTAATCCTTGAAGCCATTGAGCATGGCCGCCGCCTTGTCAAACACCTGCTGATTGCGGCACCGTCCCAAAAGGATGCCTTCTGCGCCGAACATTTCCGGTACCTCCGTCAGGATGGTACTGCCGCCCTGACTCAGCAGCAAATCGCTGAACCGTCCCACAGTGGGATTGGCGGTAATTCCGGAAAGCCCATCGGAAGCCCCGCATTTCAGCCCCACCACCAGCTTGCTTGTGGGCAGTGCCAGCCGCTTAAAGCGGCTGGCATAAGCTGCCAGTTCCTGCAGCAGCTGACGGCCGGCAGCCAGTTCATCCTCTGCCTGCTGACAGTTGAGGAAGCGCACCCGCTCCCGGTCAAAGTCTCCGAGCTCCTCCACAAACTGTTCATGGGTGCAGTTCTCACAGCCTAAGTGCACCACCAGCACAGCCCCGGCATTGGGGTGATTGACCAGCGCCGCCAAAAGCTTTCTGGTCTGGGCATGGTCAGCACCGGTCTGGCTGCAGCCGAAGGGATGCGTGAAAGCATGGATGCCATCGATATTTTCACCCTGCAGGTCCTGATTGGCCTGCGCCAGTTTCAGCACCACATCATTGACACAGCCCACAGTGGGGATAATCCAAATCTCATTGCGGATGCCTGCCCGGCCATCCTTTCGCAGATAACCTGTGAACGTCTGTGCCGGTTGAGGTTTCAAATCGCGAACCTGCGGCTCATAAACATATTCGACCTCGCCCTTGAGATTCGTCTGCAGGTTGTGGGTATGTACCCAGCAGCCTGAACGGATGGCGCAGGTTGCATGACCTATCGGATAACCATACTTTATGATATTTTCATCAGCTGCAATATCCCGCAGCGCAATTTTATGTCCTTGGGGAATTTCCTCACAGGCCGTAACTTCCACATTTCCTACCTGCAGGCATTCACCTTTCTCTATTTTAGTCAGTGCCACCGCCACATTATCCTGTGTGGCGATGCGCACTGCTCTTGTCATTTCCATAGCTTATCCTTTCAGGCGCAGGCCCGCAAACAGCTGGCAAAGGCTTTCTTCGTGCCCTGCTGGCGAATCAGCTGCAAATCCTCCAGCACCTGCTTTTCCAAACCAGGCAACTGCGTCAAATCACAGCCCCACATCTTTTCATAGGCCAGCACATCATGTACCAATTCCGCATCATCACTGTGACGATGTTCATAATAGAAATCCAGTACCCAGTCATCATCCTGCACCGAATATACATCCCCTTGCGGGCGGCGGCACAGAAGTGCTTTTTCCTGCCGTTTCTGAATATCGCTGGAATAGAAGGCGATATAGGCAGCCAGTGTCATCACGAGACTGCGCGGCAGCTTGCCGAATTTTTGCCGGTATTCCAGCAGCGAGCCCATATCTCTGGCCTTCCACTTGGCCGTGGAATTCAAGGCAATGCTCAGGAGCTGATGTTCCATAAAGGGATTATTGAAGCGGTCAGCCACCGACGCGGCAAAATTTTCGCAATCCTGCTTGTCCAGCGGCAGGATGGGAATGACTTCTTCATAGAGCATCTGATTCATGAACGCCCGAATCACATCATCCTTCATACAGTCCCGGACAATATCCTTACCTGCCAGGAAACCGCCCAGCGCAAAACCTGTATGAGCACCATTCAGGATGCGTACCTTCCGTTTCTTATAAGGTGCGATATCCGGCACCACATGAACGTTCAGCCCTGCCCGCTTGAAGGGAAGTTTATTTTCCAATTCTTTCGGCCCTTCAATGTACCAGACGCCGAAGACCTCACCGACATCCATCAATCTGTCTTCATAACCGTTAACCTGATTCAGGGCTGCAAGTTCTTCCGCATCCCGAATCTCACCGGGAACAATGCGGTCAACCAAAGTGGAGCAGAACAGATTGTCCTGTTCAATCCAGCGGATGAAATCATCGCCGAGCTGCCAGTCCCGGGCATGCTGCAGAACGATTCGCTGCAATTCCCGGCCGTTATTATCAATCAGTTCACAGGAGAGGATGATCAAACCTTTCTTTCCTGCCTGAAAACGTGCATATAAGAGTTTTGCCAGTTTTGCCGGGAAGCTGGCCGGGGGTACGTCCGTCAACTTTGCAGTTGGATCATAGACAATGCCAGCTTCCGTGGTATTACTGGTGATATATTCCAGGGTATCCAGACAAGCAACTTCCAGCAGTTTGTCAAAATGCTCCAGGGGGTTGTAACATTTTTCCACTAAGGAAATCACCCGTCGTTCATCTACCTTCCGGCCTTTTTCATTGCCGCGGATGTAGAGGGTGTAGAGGCCTTCCTGTTCGTTGAAGACCTTGTCCTTGCCCTTGCCCCGCGGCTGGGTTAAGATGGCCTTGCCGTGCCAACCGGCTTTTTCATTGGCCACATCAAAGAAGTAATCCACAAAGGCTCGCAGGAAATTTCCCTCACCAAACTGCAGCATCTTCACCGGCGCTTCTTCCAGGAAATATCCCTGATAGCCACTTTTCTTCAATACTTCATAGTTAAGCCGTTCCATACCACATTTTACCTCCCGCAGCCTGTTTTCATATTTGTTACTTATTATTTTAATCGTTTTTATCTTTATAGTAAATGTGTTTATCGTCTTTCCATTTGTGTTTTAATTTTATTTCTCAAATTTTCGCAATAAAAAAATTGTGTTTATAATATCTTGTATATGTATAAACACAACTTCTATTTCCAGATGTATATTATTTTTTATCTGCCATTCCCTGATAATCCCGAGGAGAAATCCCCACATGCTTGCGGAACATCTTGGAAAACTGCACATAATCGCTATAGCCGACCTGCGCGGCCACTTCTTTGCATTGCAGATTACTGCCATTTTTCAGCAGGGCCTTGGCCTTGCCCATGCGGAACTGCAGCAGATAATCCGTGAAGCTGATGCCTGTCTCTTTCTTGAACCGCCCGCCCATATACGAAGCCGAC
The DNA here is from genome assembly GCF_000701565.1 of Selenomonas sp. FC4001. Taxonomy (NCBI): domain Bacteria; kingdom Bacillati; phylum Bacillota; class Negativicutes; order Selenomonadales; family Selenomonadaceae; genus Selenomonas; species Selenomonas sp. FC4001. Next base: position 65,576 of record NZ_JNJF01000017.1, read on the forward strand.
ATATGGGCCACCAAGGCCAGGTCGCCCAGCTTCACATCATCCATATAGTGTTCCTCAATATAATGACGCATGGATTCCACCATCTGACTGCCGCCCCATTTGCGTTCCCGCAGTGTGCCGATAGATTCCGGGCTGCCATGCTGCTTAAAAGAACTCACGGTATCGTAGATGGATTTTTCCATGGGAATACGGTCGAAGGTCGAACCGCCAATGTACCCCTGACAGTCCGTATTCTGATAGATGTACTGCATATCCATCAGCGTGTTAGCCGGCCCGGCATAAACCATGCGCAGACATTCCGGATTTTTCACCTTACATAAATCAAAAATCTCCTGCGCAATCCTCCGCGCTTCGCTGATGGTCAAATGACGCTTAGCGCCCAAAAGGCCGCCAGCCGTCAGCCCCATATGCACACAGATGATATCGGCCCCCACCGCCAGCATTTTATCGGCCTCTTCCACAGATGTCACAAAGGCCATCGTCAAAAGGCCCAGCTGATTCGCCAAACTTATCGCTGCCACTTCCCGCTCATAGGAACTGCCCTCTTCTTCCAATGCTTCGCGGAAACTGCCATCCACCAACGCCAATGTTGGTGAATTCACCACACCGGTAAAGCCGCTTTCCTTTATGAGCTTCAGATAATCATAGAGCTTCACATAAGGGTCGCTGGCCATCAGGCCAAAGAGCAGCGGCACATCCTGCACCACGGGAAAAATCTCTCGCTTGCCCATGTCCATCACAATCTGATTGCTGTTGCCATAGCAAAAAAAACTGCTCAGGGAACTGCGGCCCATGATGCGGAATTTCCCTGCGGATAAGGCCAGCAAGATATCTGCGCCGCCCATGGCCGCAAGTTTGGCCGTCATGCCGGACCCTACAGCTGCACCAATGATATGGCCGCCGACATTGATTTCCGCCCGCAGGCGCCGAAGGATGAATTCCTTGTCGTTTTCCTTCATCTTCCTGCCCCCGTTCTCTGCAATGCTGCCCGTTTCATTTTATCCAACGAGCGATATTCCCTGACTTTTGTCGTCAGACCTTTCTCTAGCTCCTCACCTTTGCCTGGGAAAAAAATAAAAAAACCCGCTACAGAAGGAATGCTCTGCACAAGCTGCGCCGCACCTTCCAGGGAATCCACCTGCTGTCCACAGCAGCCAATCAGAATATCCCGGCGCACCGCCCTGCACGTTTCCCAAACCTGCCGCAGTTTATCCGCGCAGGACTCAACAGATGGTGCATCGCCCCTCTCCAGTGCCCTTTTCGTAACCAGACCAAAATGCAGGAGCAGCATATCGGCACCAGCGTGGGTCATGGCCTCGCCTTGTTCTCCATCAAAGACAAAGGGGCAGGTAAATAAATCCAGTTCATGTGCAGTCCGAATCATATCCACTTCGAGCTGATAGCCCATATTCGTACCTTCCATATTCGCCCGGAAGCGGCCATCGACAATGCCCACAGTAGGAAAATTCTGCACGCCGTTAAAGCCCTGCTCCTTGAGTGTGCCCAAAAACATGTCCATCTTGCGAAAGGGGTCCGTGCCGCAGACACCGGCAAACACCGGCGTTTTGCGGACGGCAGGCAGAACTTCATCGCCGAGTTCCTGAACGATGGTATTGGCATCATCATAAGAAAGCATGCCCGCCAGCATACTGCGGCCTGCCCGCTGCAACCGCCCTGTATGATAGAACGCAAGAAAATCGGCGCCGAGATGGTCCCCATGCTTTGCTGTCTGCTCCATCCCTGTGCCGATTCCTGTTAATATTTTTCCATTTTCACTGCGTTCCCGAAATAAATCGACAATCTCCTGCCGGCTTTTTCTATACATTGCCACTGCCTCCCAGACGAACGAATTACCCAATTTAATAAAATTCGCCAAAGGAAGCTGAATTCCTGCAAATAATTACATTAAACCCAATGGCAGCCAATAAGCCTCTGTCCCTGCAATCTGGTCAGGGGAGAATCTTGCATAAAGAGCGCTGGGATTCTTGCCGAGCATAAAGCAGCTGAGCGTCTTATACCCCGTCAGCCGTCCGCTGTCGGTGTCGGCCTCATAGGGCTGCTGGTCCACAAAGAGCTGATACATGGAATCCCGGCTGTCACGCCGCACGATATCCTCTGTATCCACATTCTTGCCAAAGCGCACGCCATCCCGGTCGAGCACTTCAATGCCTGCGCCCTCCCGGCCCCAGATGGGCTTCTTTATCCAGCTTGAGCCTGCGGCAATATTACGCTGGTCAAAGTCCCGAGCAAAGTAGGACGGCAGCATATAGCGGGAAATAACCGCCGATTCCTCGGCCGTAAATACCTGAGCTGTCCCCGCTGGCTGATTATTGAGCGCCCAGACAAGTGCCTGAAAAGCCTTGGACTGCATGATGATGGCTTCGGGCGGATTGAACATCATAAATTTATCGTGCAGATAGCCATCCATAAAGTCCTTGCCCAGCGTTTCCCCCTCCGGCGTCCGCTCCTCAATGAGAATTTCCAATGGATGCAGGCGATAAATCGCATTAGCCGTACGCCCATCCGGCAGCAGGATAGAGCCATCACGCCACACAGCCAAATCATAGAAGGAGACAAAAGTAATGGCATCATCCACCTCTGTGGCCAGCGCATTCTTCTTCATGGCGTTCATCAGGAATTTGGTCGTTGCGTAATCTTCCTGATAGTCATGGAAACAGGAAAAGAGAAACGGATGACGGCGGTGAAACCTGCCCGTGCTGATGCTCACGCCTGGCTCCGAAGCCAAAAATATTTCATTGAGCCAGTTGCAGAGTTTATCGTATTCCCCATAGTTGGGGTCTTCCACTCCAAAATGCGTACAGGCCACCATATTGCCATAATATGCCTCAATCACCGCGCAGGGAGTATCCGCATTAATTTCCACCATATGGAAATTGCCCTGCTTGTCCACCACGTAGTCAAAGCGCGAAAGCCACGAGGCCAGATGCAGGGGATTATCTTTCTGCAGATAGGGAATCAGCTGCGGCGGTATCTCCAAATCTTCCAGAAAATTATCGCCACATTTCTGGCAAACCGCCACCGCCCGTTGAAACGCACCGAACAGCACGCCGCTGACATAGCGCAGTTCCTCGGCCAGCTCCGGCTGGATTAACTCTATATTTTTTGTCGGATATTTATCATCATAGCCTTCGTATTCCACAAACGGAAAAATTTCCCGATTTAATAAATCACGCCAATCTGCACTCACTACTCTATTCACCTGCTCATCATTATTTTAAGATGCCGAACTTCTGGCCCCGGCAGAACCAAAACCACTTTTGGAACTGGAATGGCTGGAAGATTTTGCGGAAGAACTGCTCTTGCTCGAAGAACTGCCTTTGTTAACCGTTATTCTCCGTGAAGAACTGCTACTGGAACTGCCGCCACTGCTGCGATAGTCGTCCTTTTCCTTCAGCGGCTGAACCGGGCCGTTGGGGATATAACGCCCCTGAACCACACTATAGCGGCCCCCTGTGCCGCCGCTAAGGCCATGAAACATATAATACCCGGCAGCCAGACCGGCAATCAGCCCCTCCGCACCGGAAATATAGCGCAGACTGCCATTCTCTTCCCGTTTGACCGTCACCGAACGGCCATCCTCATAGGTTGCCGTTTCCGTACCATCCGCATTCTGCGTCAGGGTATATTCCCGTCCTTCATCATCCAGTAAAGTCTGCGGCCCTGTTTCCTGTTCGGCAGGGATATCCACATCCTGTGCCATCCAGGAAGCAAAGGCCACTGTAGTTGATACCGCCATAAAAACCGCCAGTACCTTGCTTGTCTTAGAACTTAACAAAATCCCAACCCCTCTAATCAATAATTTATTCACATGATATAATAAATTTCTTAAAAATTCCTTAAAAGCTAACCATCTTCTTCAGTTTTTGGGCAAATTGCAGTTTATCGATGTTACTGCGAGCTTTATTTTTGTTGTTACAGCTCAGTGGGGGTGGAGGTGGTAATACTTTTCGCCGTTGCACTGAATGACCCACAAGAAATGTATGGGCTTTTTAGTTACCTGCGCCGGGCAAGACCGGCGGCGCGTATGTTCAGCTGAATATCTAGCTAATACCGTTGGTGGGCCAGTCCTCACTGCGTTCGGACAGTCGTTCCACGGCGAAAAGCATCACCACCTCCGCCCTAAGTGATGTTCTAACCAAACGGCATTTTCGCGGTGACAAGCAGCAAGAACATCGATGTTCTCGTTACGAGAGTAACACATTCGTGGCAACAGTATAGGCCGTGGCTTGGGGCGAATGGAGGAGTGATTTTTCTGTAGGGAGCGACTGCCTGAGCGCAGCGAAGGCCGGCCCCAGGTAGAAATCAGCTAAGCAAATACGCTGAAAGCAGCGCCGTTGGCCTGCCCGGCGCGAGTACCTGGACATCTCTCTTTTACGAGGGGGTCGTTTAGCGGAAACAGAAAAATTACTCCCCCATTCGTCCCTAACTGCATATGAACAGGATACCTTTACCACGAACTGAACTGCAAGTCCACCTCTATTTTAATTTTCCCTTAATTGCAATTCACTATCGATAATGCTATCATAATTTTTGTATGAAAATTGAGGAGATGATACAAAATGGAAGAAATGGCCCCTTATGAAGCCGGCAATGGGCGAAACAAAAAATTCATTGCGATTGCCATAGTCATCCTGTTAGTCATTTGCGGCATTGGCGGTTATCTGTACTACAAGCGCACCCCCGCCTACTCCATGCAGCTGATTCAGGAATCCGTCAAAGAGCACAACTGGGAAAAATTCAGCCGTCATGTGGATACCAAAAATCTGGCTGATGCTGCCTTTGACGATATCATTGAGATAAGCATGGAAGAACGCGGCGATTTGGACGAACATACCAAGGCCCTGGCCATGAGCTTTGTCAAACTGGTAAAACCCAACATCACCAGCCTGCTTGAATCTGCCGTCAAGGAATACGTGGAAACCGGCGAATTCAAAAAGGACGAGACGGGTAACGCCAAAAATAACGGCACCACGCAAAATAAAAAGGCCGCACCGAAAAAAGGCAATCCGGCCGATAATCTGCTGCAGGACACCAAAGCAGATAAGCTGAAATTCTCCAGCATAAAATCAACGGAGGAGAGCGACAGCACCGCCATCGTCACCTTGGAGCTTCGTGACGAAGCTGCCAATGCCAATTATGAATTGAAAATCCGCATGATTCAGCTCGAAGATGGCACCTGGAAAGTCAGCAAAATCGATAATCTCAAGGAATTCTACAAAGCCGTCAAGGAAAACGAAAAGCAGCATAAAAAAGCGGCTTAAACACGAAAATAAAGGCTATGCACCAAGCAACGTGCATAGCCTTTTTCTTTACTGCATTTTCTTCTGTAATACTTCCTTGGCCATATTGAGCTGTTTGTCCACCGTATCCCCTTCGCTGAGGTTCACAGTTATATCCGGCTCAATGCCAATGCCGTCAATACATTTGCCGCTGGGCGTATAGTATTTGGCAATGGTGAGTTTCAGGCCATCATTGTGGAACAGAGGTACTACCACCTGCACCGAACCCTTGCCGTAGGATTTGGAGCCTACGATGGTGGCCGCTTCTCTGTCCTGCAGAGCACCAGCCAAAATTTCCGAAGCACTGGCGCTGTTGCCGTCAATCAGCACTACGATAGGCGGCGTACTTTCCTCTAAGCTGGAGTCATACTCCTCCTTGCTGCCGTCCCGCTGTACCACGGAGACGATATTGCCCTTGGGCACCAGCATATCGGCCACTTCCACACAACTTGTTATGAGCCCGCCGGGGTTTTGGCGCAAATCCACAATCAGACCTGCCATGCCGGCCTCTTTGAGCTTGTTGTATTCGCTCTTGAATTCATCCCCGGTGTTTTCCCCAAAGGACGCAATGCGGATATAGCCCATCCGGCCATCGTCCAGCATTTTGCCTTTAGCCGAGGGAACCTTTATCATATCCCGCTGAATGGCGTATTCCTTGTCGGCTTCATCCGCCCGATGAATCAGCAGCTTTACTTCCGTACCTGCGTCGCCGCGGATATGCAGTGCCACTTCTTCCGGCTGATACTCCGTCACCGGCGTACCGTCCACCGACATGATTTCGTCACCGACTTTGAGGCCCACCTTTTCGCCGGGTGTCCCTTCGAGCACCGCCATAATCGTGACCTTGTCATCCTTGAAGCCCATGGTGACACCGATGCCCCCAAAGGCACCGGCTGTATGTTCTTTCAGAGCTTTATACATGGAGGTCTTCATATAGATGGAATGCGGGTCGCCGAGGGATTTTACCATGCCGTCAATGGCGCCATCCATAAGTCTGGTAGTATCCACATCGCTGACATAGCGGGTTTCAATCATGCGCTTGACGCCGAAGAACCGCAGCAAATCCGTAGTCTTTTCTCCGTCAAGGCCAAAGAGTTTCATAAGTCCCATTATCGTCAGGAAACTGGACGCTAGCGCCGTCACCACCACGATAAGGGCTATTTTTTTCTTGCTCAAACAATTTCACCTTCTATCCCTGGGATTATAGATAACCGTAAGGACTTACCGGCGAGCCGTTCTGGCGCACCTCGAAATGGCAGTGGGGGCCGGTAGAGTTGCCGGTGGAACCACAGTAAGCGATGGTTTCGCCCTGGCTCACCTGCTGGCCGACTGATGCCGCCAAAGACTGATTATGACCATAGAGGGTGGTGATGCCGCCGCCATGGTTGATGATTATCGTATTGCCGTAGCCGGAAATCCAGCCCGCATATTCCACGGTGCCGGAGGCAGCTGCCGCAATCGGCACGCCGTAGTCCGCACCGATATCGATACCGCTGTGGAACTTCTGCGTGCCCGTAATGGGATGGGTACGCCAGCCAAATTCAGAGGTAATCGTACCGCCCACGGGCCAAATCATGGAGCCATTGCCGCCCGCCATTGCGCCAGCCGGAGCATTGGCCATACTGCTGCGCCGCAGCATTTCCTCAATCTGCTTGGAAGCCGCCATCATTTCATCATACTGGCGGTCCACCGTGGCCTTGTCGTTTTTCATCTGGTCAATGATGGCCTTGCGCTTGCGGACCTTTTCTTCCATGATTTCCCGGGCCTGACGGGCTTTTAATTCCTGCTCCGCCCGGGCTTCTTTATCTTTTTCGAGGCTCTTCTGCGTCTCTTCGATTTCGCTCTTTTCTTCCAGCACCACATGAACCAAATCATAGTCTTGCTTGATGACCTTTTTAAGTAAGTCCATGCGGGTCATCAAATCGGAAAAGTCCTTGGCGCCAAAGAGCACATCCAGATAGGAAATCTGGCCGTTGATGTAAATATCACGAACCCGCTGGCCCAGCTTGGCACTCTTTTTCTTGTAGTCGGCCTCCACCACTTTGAGGCGGGCTTCATTCTTCTCCATCCGTTCCAGCGTTTCATCCAAAGCCGCCCGCAGAGACTTGTGTTCGGCGATAGCCGCATCGGCTTCCTCGTCCACCAGCCGCTTTTCTTCCGACAGGGATTCGATTTTCGACTGCAGGGCGTTGCTCTTGTCCTTTAACTCCTCCGCCTGCTTGTCGTAGCTGGCCTTGTCATCCTCCAGTGACGCATACGCCGTGGAGGCCGTCAGCACCACCGACAAGGTGGCGGCCGTTATCGTTTGCCATTTTTTCATCATCATCAAACCTCAAGGAATCGCTTCAGGGAGAACGCCGACCCAATGGCGCCAATCAGCATGCCGGAGATGATGATGGCCACCGTCACATAATTCATAAAGGGATACTGGGGCAGCAGCGGGAAAAAGGCCAGCGTGCTGTAAATCTTCGCCGCCATGGCCGCATAGAAGCTGCGCAGGGCCAGTGCCGACAAAATGCCGCCTACGCAGCCCAGCACAATGCCCTCCATGAGGAACGGCCAGCGGATAAACCAGTCGGTTGCCCCCACGTATTTCATGATGGCGATTTCCTTGCGCCGCGCAAATACCGTAAGGCGGATGGTGTTGGAAATGATGAAAATCGTCGCACCTGCCAGAAGCAGCATCAATACCAGACCGAAAATACGCATAAGGCGCGTGATGTCAAAGAGGTGTTCCACCACATCCTGCCCATACTTGGCCGACTCTACCCCCTCCATGCGCTCAATGGCCTTGGCGGCGGTTTCTACCATTTCCGGGGTCTTGACCGTCACTTCAAAGGCATCCGGCAGCGGATTCTTGTCCCCGAGGGCATCCAAGAGGTACTTCTGGTCGCCCAGACGCTCGGAGAGGCGGTCCTTGGCCTCGTCCTTATCCACGAACTTCACCGTATCAATGCCCTGCATTTTTTCCAAATCGCTTTGCAGGTCAATGCGCTGCTGCTTCTTCAAATCATCCTGCAGGTAGACGCTGATTTGCACCTGCGACTCCAGCGTGGAGGCCATGCGGTTCATATTGAGTACGAGAATCAAAAACACGCCCAGCACGAACAGCGATACCGCCACCGTGCCGATGGAGGCAAAGGACATCCAGTTGTTGCGCCGCAGGGAGCGGAACACCTCCTGAATAAAATATTCACCGGTTCTAAGCTTCATATCCATAACCTCCCCGCATCTGGTCACGGACAATGCGCCCGTCCTCAATGGCAATAACGCGCTTCTTCATGGTGTCCACGATATTGCGGTCATGCGTAGCCATGACGATGGTCGTGCCGGCCTTGTTGATGCGTTTGAAAATATCCATAATGTCCCAGCTGGTTTCCGGGTCCAGATTGCCTGTGGGCTCGTCGGCAATCACAATGGAAGGATTGTTGACGATGGCCCGGGCGATGGCCACACGCTGCTGCTCACCGCCGGAAAGCTGTGACGGAAAACTGCGGTACTTGTCACGCAGGCCTACCACATCGAGCACGGAATTGACACTGCGCTGCATGGTGCGGCGGGGCGCTTCGATAACCTGCATGGCAAAGGCCACATTCTCAAAGACAGTCTTATCCGGAAGCAGGCGGTAATCCTGAAAGATTACGCCCAGCTCACGGCGCAGATACGGAACCTCCGAGCGTTCCATCTCCACCACATCATGGCCGTTTACCAGGAGCTTGCCCTTGGTCGGCAGTTCCTCCCGGAACAGCATCTTGATAAAGGTGGATTTGCCCGCGCCACTTGGCCCCACAACGAACACAAACTCGCCCTTCTTGATATCTACATTGACATGGTCAAGGGCAACCACGCCGGTATCATAGGTCTTGCTGACCTCCCGCATCTGTATCATTAGGAACTATCCTCCTACAATAAAATAAACTAACTTATATTTTACCATAAAATGGTGGGGCAAAGCAAAGAAAGCCCGGGGCAATTGCCTGGGGCTTCGGTAATATTTTTTAGCGCCTGCTTCCGCTTGTACATCACTTCATCTTCGGAGCTGCTGTTTTTCTTTGCGGAGCCGTTTGTTCTCGTACATGGCCTTATCAGCCCGCCGGGCCACATCGATTACGGCAGGGTCATTTTCCGGGTCGTAAACAGCCAGCCCCATGCTTATATTCGCCTGTTCCCACTCATTTTCAGCGGCAGCACGGCTTTCTTCCCGATATTTTCGGAATAAAGCGAACAGCTTCTCACGGTCACGGAAATCGTCATTTTCCAAAATGACGGCAAATTCATCACCGCCAATGCGGAATACGGGACTATGCTGGAAAGCACGGCAGATTAACTGACTGGCCTTTTTGATATAGATATCGCCTTTATCATGGCCGTAAAAATCATTGATGTATTTGAGATTATCACAGTCGAAAACACCTATGGCAAAGGCCAGGCCTTCGGCCTTGCTGTCCATCCTGTCCTGTATTTTTTGCATATAAGCGCCATAGCCTGCTTTATTCCGCACGGAAGTCAGCGCATCAATATAGACTTGGCGGTTGAGGCTGTCGATATTTTCCTTTGTCTTTTCTACCAGCCCTTTGAAGGTGCGGGTAAGTATGCCAATCTCATCATCGCTCGTATCGGCCAAGACCACATTATAATTTCCGTCGGCAACCTGCCGCGCTGCATTGGTCAGTTCATGAAGCGGCTTGGTGATGCGGCCGGCAAAGCGCATCATCACGAAAGTTGCCAAGAGCAGAATGATAAAGGAGACAAAAAGCGCACGTGAAATCAGCCGTTGCCATACGCTGTTGATTTCTCCCCAGGGTACCGTCACATAGAGCCGCATCCCATTGCTCAGCGGGACCCAGACAGCCTCCTTCTTGATTCCATTGAAATGATATACGACATGCTGGTCACCCTTGACCTGATCCGGAGCATCGATGGCGACTTTTTCCCCATACTGCATGGTGGATTCCATCTGCGGATGGTAAATCAAACGGGAATGCTCGTTGAGGATAAAGGCATAACCGCTTTCAAAGAGCTTGATTTTTTCCACCTCATGGGCTAAGGTCGCATAATCGATTTCGATACCTACTACACCGACAAATTGTCCCTGACGATAAACGGGGACATTGTAGGAAAAGACCCAGGCCCCCCAATTTTCGGTATGATAAGGTGGCAGCCATACGCCCTTTTTTTCGGCTTTCGGAATCGTAAACCAACCCAGCGCCGAAGTATCGTTGGTGTCATATTGCGTGATGTCCGTCACTTCATGTTCCCGAAAATCGTTGCCATTTTCCTTGACATACCAAAAACCCGGATGTGCTTTTGAATATTCCGGGTCAATGCGAAAATAATAGGTGAGTACACCATTGGTGTTATGCGCCATTTTACTGAACAGATGACGCACGTTTTCGACTTCATCCCCCAGCTTTTCAGGCGGCATCGTTTCGAGGTTATCTTGTATGATGGCGGAAACCGTTTCTACCGAGGTCTCTACACTATTGAAATAAGTCTCCAAATTCATTGCACCAGTTGTACATTTCAGATGAAGCATCTGGTCCGCATCGCTTTTGCCCAAGGTTTTGATGGAATAAACGCCGATATAGGTAACGATGCTTAACGCCACAATAATCGCACTTAACGTCAGCAATGTGAATTTTGTTCTGATGGAGTTCATCTGCGCATCCCCTCCTTCGGCAATTAATCTCATTATGTATATTCCATGCCGAGGAGCAAAAACCTGCTACGATATTTTTTTGTAGAGTTCTTCCCCGCGCCATATCAATACACCAAGTGACAACAGACCTCTGGCGCAAAGCTCCACACACATAGCCGTCCAGACACCGTTGAGGCCGTAACCCTGGGCAAGATAGATGGCCAAGGGAATGCGGATGCCCCACATGGCGACGAGATTGAGTATCGTGGGCATTTTCGTTTCGCCCGCACCGCGGAAGATGCTCGTGACGATGATACCGGCGGCAAAGAGCGGTTCGGCCCATGCCTCAATGCGCAGGATTTGGGTGCCCGCGGCGATAACCGCGCCATCCTGCGATAAGAGTGCCATCATCAGCGGCGCACAGACATACATCACGACACCCATGAGCATCATCCAGCCCATGCCCAGAGCCGCACTGGCATAACCAAAACGCTGCGCCAACTTGCTGCGCCGTGCGCCCACACTCTGGCCCACCAAAGTCTGCGCGGCGGCCGCCACGCCGATGCCCGGCATGTAACAGATGCTTTCCGCCGTAATGGCAAAGGAATTGGCCGCCAGCGCTACGGTGCCCAAGGGCGCCACAATGCGGGTGAAGGCCACATAGGCACTGCCCATGACAAACTGCTCCAGCACCATGGGAATTCCCAAACGGGTTGCCTCCCGCAGTTCCCCTCGCCAAGGCAGGAGTTCTTCCTGCCGGTAATGAAGCGTACGGGATTTTTTGAGCAGGACAAAGAGCATGGCCGTCATGCAGCAGGCTTCAGCGAGCACCGAGCCCAAGGCCACACCCGCTACGCCCAAATCCCCACCGGGAAGCCAAAACGTCATGCTCCCGACATGCAGTGTACGCGAGGGAAAAATCAGCAGCGCATTGAAGAGCACATCGAGCAGACACATCATGACGTTTAAGAGGCTGGGCACCTTCATATTGCCGCTGGCCTGCAGCATGGAACCGGCGGCAAAATTTACCGTAAGCAAGGGCAGGCCCAGCGCATAAATAGCAAGATACGTGGAAGCATCCCCGGCAATATCTGCCGTACCGCCGAGGAAATAGGGCAGATAGCCACTCAAGCCAGCGCTCAACAGCCCCAAGGCCAAGCTGAAAACAAACACCGCCCACAAGCCATGGCGCACCAAACTGCGCGCCCGCAAATCCTCGCCGGCACCGATGGCATGCGCCAGCTGAATGGTATAACCCATGGACATGGCAAAGCAGATGCCGCCGATAAGCCAGGTGGTGGAATTGACCAGACCGATGGAAGCTGCCGCTCCGGCACCAATCATGCCCACCATGGAGGCATCGATATACTGCATCATCACCGTGGTGATTTTGGCCATAATGGCCGGAACGCTGAGCTGCCAGGTCAGCAGCAGCAAATCCCCCCAGCTGAAGGGCTCTCCTTTCCGTATCCGCCCCAAAAGATTTTTCCGCATACTTACTCCTTTACGAAAAAATTTAACCGTCCCTTCACGCACAAGGGACGGTCAAAGTCAATTCAGTATGGTCTAATATAACACATTTTTTCTCTGGGGACAAGGACAAATGGCAGCTTTAGCGCCGCTTGTGCCAATCGGCCCGAGGATGGAAGAGATGCCAGCCAAAATGCAGCGCACTAAACCGCAGGAGAATCACCAGCACGAAACATATCCAGGCCATGGTCACCAGATCCACATAATTTTGCAGACTGCAGGACACCACCGCCCCAAAAAGCGCCGCCGTGGCATAGATTTCCTTGTAGAGCACCGCCGGCATGCGATGCGCCATCAAATCCCGCAGAATGCCGCCCCCCACAGCCGTAATCACGCCCAGAAGCACCGGCATGACATAGGGATTGCCCGCCTCTCGTGAAAGGCCCGTCAGCATCCCAGTTATAGTAAACGAGGCCAGCCCCACGGTGTCAAACATATTGTAGAGCCATAGCATAAAATTCTTGTTGAGCGGCGGATAGGGCCAAAAAGTGTAGGCCATGGACACCAGCAGCGCAATGATAATCGAAAGCATAAAATCCGTCACGTTGCAAAGAGCCATCGGCGGCGTAATGCCTGCCAGCACATCACGCACCATACCGCCGCCCACTGCCGTAAGAGCTGCCAGCACGATAATGCCGAAGATGTCCATGCGCCGCTGAATGGCCACCATTGCCCCCGACACCGCAAAGGCAATGGTGCCCATAATATCAAAAATCACCCAGGTCAGACTATCCATGTAACTGCAAATGTTCCTTTCCCCATTCGTTAATCTTCTGATAGAGGGGCACCGGTACATGATACGTTTCCCCCAGCTCCACGACACGGGTCACAAGCCCTGCAAATTCCGACTTGCCGCCCCGCAGAATGTCCCGCTGCATGGAGGTCGTGGAACCGGGCTTCAAGACATCCATGATGCTGAGGCCGGTCTCCACCAAATCCTTTTCAAACGCAATGCCCATGGCCTTGCCCAAGGCCACCACTTCGCGGATAAGCCCCGCAAACATTTCCCGCTCCGGGCCTTCCTGCTGCAGTTTATCACTCGTGACATTGAAATACGCCCCGGCGGCTCCTGCCGGCGATACATAGGCAAATTTCTGCAGGGCATCCCGAATGATGTTGTCGCTGAAATGGCCGCGAATCTCTGCAGCCTGCAGAACCTTTTCCAACTCCTGTGCTATCGGCAAGAGCTTCTGCTCCTGCCCGGGACGGTAGCCGTAAATCACCCGCAGCATCTTGTCCGACTGATAAATCACGCCGGGCGCTTCAATCTGGCCCATCACATAGATACAGCCATCCAGACAGGTGAGCTCCGGCAGTTTTTCCTGCATCATGCCGCCAGTGCCAAAGACATTGAGCACAGGAACAATCAGCGTGTCCTTGCCCAGCTTCTCCCGGGCAAAGTCTATGGCATCTTCGATATTGTAATACTTCACGCAGACAAAGCAAACGTCAGGTACATCCTCATACTCTGCCGCAGTGCAGGCCGTCAGATTCTTGATGACCTCCGTGCCCCGATGATTGGTATGCAGGGTCAGTCCCTGCTCTCTTATAGCCGCTAAATGCTTCCCTCTGACAATCAACGTCACATCATTTCCTGCCATCGCCAGATAAGCTGCCAGCACCCCGCCGGTTCCCCCGGCACCAAAGATACAAAACTTCATGCTCCTGCCTCCTTTTCGATGATGAATACACGTTTATTGTACTATGAACGCGCAGCATGTACAAGCAAAAAGCCCCGTGTCCACTCCGTATTTGACTGTCAAAAACGCGTTGACATGTCAAATTGACAAGTCAACGCGCCCTAAGCCTTATTTACTTTTCCGCCACGGTCTTGACGATTTCCAGCGCCCAGCGGGCAGAGTCATACAAATCCTTGATTTCAATGTATTCCTCTTTGGTATGGGCTTTTTCCATGCCCACGGACAGTACCACCGTGGGTACGCCATAGGTATTGAAATGGTTGGCATCCGAACCGCCGCCGGATTCTTCGAGCGCAACCGGCAGGCCGAGTTTTTCGGCAGCCTTCACAGCCGTCTGAATCACGGCAGAATCCTTCGGCAAAAGATACGGCCCATAGTCGGGGCTCACTTCCGCCACAATCTTGCAGCCGGTTTTGTCGGCACCATTTACGAAATGGTCACAGATTTCCTGCGTAATCTTATCGAGCTTGGCCTTGTTACGGCTGCGGCTTTCATAGAATACATCACAGGTTTCCGCTACCACATTCGTAGCCGAGCCGCCCTGAATTCTGCCCAAGTTACAGGTGGTTTCCTCGTCAATGCGTCCCTGGGGCGCATCGGCAATCAGCAGGCCTGCGGCACAGATGGCATTAATGCCTGCCTCGGGTTCAACCCCGGCATGGCTGGCCTTGCCTTCAATATGAATCTTAATCTGATTCTTGCCTGGTGCCATAAAGGTGATGTTGCCGGGATGATTGTGCGTATCCAGCGTGAAGCCAAAATCCGCATGCAGCAGGCTCTTATCCAAGTTCTGCGAACCATGGACGCCATTTTCCTCCGCCACGGTAAATACCACCTGCAGCGGGCCGTGCGGAATGTTCTGTTCCTTGAGCTGGCGCAGGGTTTCGAGGATGGCCACTACACCGGCCTTATCATCACCGCCCAAGATGGTCGTGCCATCGGAACGGATAATGCCGTCCGCAATCACAGGCTTAACGCCGCCGCAGGGCTCCACGCAGTCCATGTGCGCCGTCAGCATCACCGTGGGGCCGTCAACAGTTCCCGGGAAATCCGCTACGAGATTGCCCGTATTGCCGCCGATTTTTTCTCCGGCCTTGTCTTCTTTGACCGTACCGCCCAACTCCGTCAGGCGTTTGGTGAGCAGGTCGGCAACTTCCCGTTCATCATGGGTGGAACAGCGAATCTGTACCAGTTCCAAAAACTCATCTAATACGCGCTGCTCATTAATCATGGGTATACCTTCTTCCATCAAGCTAACAAATTACAAGAACAGCATCAGCACCAAAGCCGCGGCCAAACAGGGCAGGGCATTGCGCTTGGATACTTCCATGGGGTTGACCTTGGCAAGGCCGGCACAGATAATGGCAGCACCAGCCACCGGCGACATGGAACGGCCCATAGCACCGGCAATCTGCGCCAGCGAACCCAAATCCATAATGCTCATGCCAAAACTTTCCGCAAACGGCGTTACCGCACCATTAAAGGCAAAGGCGGCAGCATCGCCGGAACCGGAGATTACTGCAATCAGGAAGGGACCGAAGGTACCCGCAGCAGCGGCTGCAGACTGGGAGCCCTTCATGACTTCCGTCAGCGCACCCGTAAGGCCAACGGCAGCCATACCCGTGGTGAACACGCTGGCGCAGACAATCAGACCGATAACATT
Organism: Selenomonas sp. FC4001; assembly: GCF_000701565.1. NCBI lineage: Bacteria > Bacillati > Bacillota > Negativicutes > Selenomonadales > Selenomonadaceae > Selenomonas > Selenomonas sp. FC4001. Next base: position 81,407 of record NZ_JNJF01000017.1, read on the forward strand.
GGCATAGGCGCTGCCCATACCATCAAAGAAATTCTTGCAGACTTCCTGCGCATTGGACCAGGTAACCAAGAGGCCCAGCACAACACCGATAATCATGGACAGAGCCACGCTCATTTCCGGCAGAACAGCAACCTGCTTGGAGCCCAGAATCAAGAGCAGCAGCGGCACGAGCGGAACCAATGCCCGCAAAGGATTGACCTTGAAATCATGCAGATCGTGATGCTGCTCCTTTTCGAGAGAAGCCAGATATGCCTCACGGCGTTCCTCCGAAGCACCTTCCTTCATTATAACGGCATAAACCGTCATCACTGCAATGCAGGCAAAAGATGCGATTACAGAGGCCGGCGTTTCATTGATGATGACCGTCATCATATCCGTCCCGGCCAAATCTGCCACAAAGGGGTTATGGGCATTACCCGGGCTGATGGCACTGCCCCAGGTACCAGCCAGTACCGTAGCCGCAGCCATGGCCGGATGAACACCGGCAGCAATCAGCGTCGGAATCAGAATACTGCCCACAGCTGCAGAGCAGCCGGCAGCCGAAGGAATGGCCAGACTAATCCACCAGGTCAGGAAAAAGGACAGCGGCACGAGCACCGTGCGCCCCTTTTTCAGCACGCCGGAAATGGACTGCACCAGATGCTGGTCACATTCCGTCAGCTTCATCACATACGAAAAACCCATTACCGAACAGATTGTCGGTACCAGAGAGTTATTCGTCATGGCCTTCATAAAGGCTTTCATGATATCTCCCGGCAGACCGCCAATCAGGCACATGATGACGCCCGCCAAAAAGAGTACCAACCGCGCTTCAATCTTCTTGATAATCAGCGCAAAAGTCAGGATAACAATAATACCACCAGCGAGTAACATAAATAATACCTCCTATGCTCACTGTCTAAATTTATGCAAGCATAATTATATATTATTTTTATTTTTATTACAATTAGTCTGAATAATATTTAAGTGCGTATCAAGTGTACATTAAATAATGCAAAATAAAAAACCTGTAAACCAAAACCAGCTTACAGGTTCTAAACACTTTATTTCTTGGTGATATCTTTGCCGAACCACTTTTCGGAAATCTTGGCCATGGTGCCATCGGCCTTCATTTCGTTGAGGACCTTCTGCACATCATCACGCAGCTGCTGATTGTCCTTGGCAAAACCAATGCCAAAGGTGCTGACAGGACCTACCGCCACATCCACAACGTCGAGGCTGTCTGCATGCTTGCTCATGTAATAGCGGCCGGTGATTTCATCGCCCACCACTGCATCAATACGGCCATTTTCCAAATCCATAAAGGCGGAAACAAAGTCCGAATACTTCTTGACTTCCTTTACCTTTTCTTTGAAGAAGGAATTGCTGTCCATATATTCTTCTGCGGAGCTGGCACTCTGGGTACCGATGACCTTGCCGGCCATAGAAGCTTCGTCCGTGATATCCTTGTTCCCCTTCTTCACGAAGATAATCTGGCGGTTATCCATGTACGGGTCCGAGAACAGCATGTTTTCCTTGCGCTTTTCGGTAATATCGAGACCGTTCCAGAGGATATCCACACGGCCGCTCTTGAGCTCCGCTTCCTTACTCGACCAGTCGATGGCCTTGAACTCTACTTCACGGCCCAGACGCTTGCTGGCTTCTTTTGCCAGGTCGATATCGAAGCCCACGATTTCGTTGCTTTCATTCTTAAAGCCCATGGGCGGGAAATTATCATCAAGCCCCACCACAATCTTCTTCGTTTTATCCGCATTATTTGCCTTGTCGGCTCCGCCACCGCAGCCCGTCACGAAAGCTGCCGTCATGATTGCAGCCATGCCTAACGCTAAAAGTTTCTGCCATTTCATAAGGATATCCCCTCTCTGTTTTCCTTTAGTATGTTAAATCGTTACAAGACAAATTATACTGTAACTTTGTAAATCCTGTCAAGTGATTTCATCATCCATCCGTCAATTTATAGGCGAAAGAAAAATAAATAAAGGTTTTTCCATAAAAAACGAGAACTATTAACATATATCATCAGTGGATTATATCCCATGCAAGGAGGTTTTTACTTTGCGAGCCGTTTCAGTGGAAGATTTGAAACCAGGCATGATTCTCGCCCGCACCCTTGTCAATGACGACATGGTCGTGGTTTTGTCGGAAGATACGTTATTAACGAAGGCGCATATTACACGACTTAACTTTTTGAATATTGCTGTCGTCTACATTAAGGACGAATACGAGCTGAGCAAAAATTATCAGACTGCCTCCAGCATTTTCAATCGTGGCAACGCCTTTGTCAAAGAATATGACAGTGTGGTACAGGAAGCCCGCAGCATCTTTGATGAAACCAGCAAGTCCGGCAGCGTGCCTATAAACGAAACCCAGGACATGGTAAAGGATACCATTGCTCCTATGGCCCGTAACAGCGGTGCCATCGACTATCTCTATGAACTCAATCACCGGGCCAATGATGTCTACAATCATTCCCTGCGGGTATCCATTCTGGCTGGTGTTATCGCCAAATGGATGCACTTTAACCGTGCCAAGACCCGGGAACTCATCTTAGCCGGGTTCCTCCATGATATTGGAAAATGCAAATTCCCCCAGCGATTGCTGGATAAGAGTATCAGCAACCTGCACGGGGAAGATTACGAAGCCTATATCAAACATACGGTTGATGGCCAGCACATCCTGAGCAGCGTGGACGGGCTTTCTGATGGCATTAAGCTGGCAGCTATGCAGCATCATGAGCGCATGGACGGCACAGGCTTCCCCTTCGGCAGCACCGGGCCGGACATCCACGAATACGCCCGCATCATCATGATTGCCGACCTCTATGACAACATCACGACCGAACGGGAAGGCTACATCAAGCAGACGCCCTTTGCGGCCATTGCGCAGATTACAGAGAATATGTACACCTCTCTGGACCCGGAGGTATGCGTTCCCGTACTTACTCATATCAAAGATGCCTTCCTGGGTTCCCGGATAACCTTGAACAACGGGGAGCAGGGAATCATCGCCGCATATCCCAACGATTTTGCAGCTCATCCCTTCATCAGCCTCACTTCCAGCAATGAAATCGTCAATCTCAATGAACATCCGGAGCTTGTGATAACCGAATATAATCCCAAATAAAAACCCGCCGCATCCCCAACGATGCGGCGGAATTTTTTTGCCTGTGTGCTGTATTTATAATTTGAACTTACCGATTGCTTCCTGCATATCCGTAGCCATGTTGGCCAGCGACTGGGAAGCCGCTGCGATTTCCTCATTGGAAGCCGACTGTTCCTGCGTGGCTGCCGAAATCGTCTGCGTGCTTTCCGAAGTCTTACGGCTGATGCTGTCAATGGATTCCACGGCGTTGACGATATTGCCAGCCCCGGCAGCTACAACTTCTACGGACTTGTTGATTCCATCCATCTGTTCCTTGATGCCATTAACGAGGGAGAGAATTCCTTCAAACTGCTCACCGACATCGCGGATAGCCGCCGTACCACTCTTGACTTCCTCCGTACCGGCTGCCATTGCCTTTACGGCTTCATTGGTATCATTCTGGATGGACAGGATTCTTTCCTTAATCTGTTCCGCAGAATCATGTGACTCAGCGGCCAGTTTCCTTACTTCTTCAGCAACGACAGCGAAGCCCCGGCCATGTTCACCAGCTCTGGCAGCTTCAATCGCAGCATTGAGGGACAGAAGATTCGTCTGCTCCGCAATCGAGGATATGGCTTCGACAATCTGTCCAATCTGGTTGCTGTTTTCCCCGAGTTTTCTAACCACATCAGCCGATGCCAGAACGCTCTTTTCGATATTGCCCATCCGCTTAATCGCAGTTTCCATCAGCGCAGAGCCTTTTTGTGCGGCTTCGGCAGTTTGCCCCGAAGTTTCCGTAACCGTGCGGGCTTTGTCGGCCATGGAATTCACATCTTCATAAACCGTATCCACATTCGCCTTGGCATTGTTGATGTTTTGGAGCTGGTCCTCCATATTCAGGGAAACTTCACCCACGGTTTCCGCCACATGTACCGAAGCCTCAGCCGACTGCTGGGCATTGGCCGTAAGTTCTTCCGAGGAAGCCGCCACCTGCTCACTGGTTGCCGCCATCTTAGAAATCAGATTGCGCAGATTCCCGCTCATGGTGTTAAACGCACTCGTCAGCGAGCCGATTTCATCACTGGACATTACCGGCAGATTCTGAATCGCCAGATTGCCGTTGGCGAGCTGCGTAGCATGGAATTCCAGCCCTTCAATCGGCGTAGTAATCCGATTGGCAAACGTCAAGCAGATAAATCCGGCCAACAAAAGTCCGACTACCGTCAGAACAGCAAACACGATTTTCAAATGTGTAAGGGAAGCAAATACGAAATCACTGGGAACCGAGATGCCCATAAGCCAGCCGGTTTCGGGAACTGTCGTATAGGCAAACAGTTTGTCCTGCCCATCAATGGTTACTTCAAAATAACCTTCTTTATTCTTGAGCATTTCCTCAAAATGACTGCCCAGACCATCAATTTCCTTAAAATTCTTCATCGGCTCACCGGCACCGGACGTTGCCAGAATATTGCCGTTTGCTTCTGCGATAATGCCTGCACCTTCACCATGATACTTCATGTGATTGGTCTGTTCGGTAAGCACATCAAGCGCAATATCCAAGCAGGTCGCCCCGACAAACTGCCCATTCGCTTTAATCGGAGCAGCGACGGATACGACAAGTTTATTGGTATTCGTATCAATATAGGCATCCGTAAAGACCGGCTTATCCTTTGCCTTTGCATCCTTGTACCAAGGGCGCTCCCGCGGGTCTTTCTTGCCCGTGTTATCACCAGAATTGAAACCGAAGAACCAGCCATCTTCCGTTCCAGCGGTCATTTCCAGAATTTCCTTATCGGAAACCGTCGTGCCCAAAGTTTCCTTTGTCTGCATGATTTCCTTATTGCCATTCAGGCTGGTCATGTGATTGGTAGTAGCCACACCGAAAGCCTTTTTCTCCAGCAGCCACCCATTCAGCTCATTAGACTCATTGGAAATCGTGGTGCGCAGTTCACTGTCCACACTTTCCCTTAGCGCCGAGCTGGCCATGAAATAGCCGACAACGGATACGATTGCCAAGAGCAACCCCATCAAGCCGGAAAGAGCCATAAACTTCTGCTTCAGCCCCATAGATATTCCTCCCTATTCTTCATTATCCAAACATCACCCCGTCACGGTTTATTTAGATAATTCCACCTCAAAAGGAAAAGTCCTGCCAAATTCCGATTTCAACACAGATAAATATATACAAAAAAAGCACCCTTGCGGGTGCTTCTCATTTAACTGGCAACGCCCTATCCTCCCAGTCCGTCTCCAGACAAGTACTTTCGGCGTATGAGTGCTTAACTACTGTGTTCGGTATGGGAACAGGTGGAACCACTCAGCTATCGTCACCAGATATTCTGTTGAATGTATTATCTACACTCAAAACTATACAGAAGAAATTTTCATGTCGAACACTTTAGTTGAAAGATAAGCCCTCGATTTATTAGTATTGGTCCGCTGCATGCCTTACGGCACTTCCACTCCCAACCTATCTACCTTGTCTTCTTCAAGGAATCTTACTGGATTACTCCATGAGATACTTCATCTCGGGACAGGCTTCACGCTTAGATGCTTTCAGCGTTTATCCCTTCCGGACGCAGCTACCCAGCTATGCTTCTGGCGAAACAACTGGTACACCGGCGGTCCGTCCACTCCGGTCCTCTCGTACTAGGAGCAGCTTCCCTCATGTATCTTACGCCCGCGATGGATATGGACCGAACTGTCTCACGACGTTCTGAACCCA
>NZ_JNJF01000018.1:0-48332 GCF_000701565.1 Selenomonas sp. FC4001
CAAGATAACAACACGCTAAGATGTGAGGAGGAAAATAAAATGGAAAAGCTCATGAACAAGATGGATGTTATGGAAATGGACAAGGTATCTGGGGGTTCTATAAAACTTCGTCCTCGTCCTCGCAAACATGATGCAAATTCTATGGCAGCAAATGTAGATGAAACACAAATGAAACTCCCTATCGGGAAACTCCCTATCGGGAAACTCCCTGTCGCTGGTGGTCATAAAATTAATGTGTAATGCAAATTCTATGGCAGCTAATAGCGATATAGGCTAAGACATAGGCAGAGGGCATATCATCAGATGTGCTCTCTTTTTGTGTGCAAGGAAATTTCCTCGAATCGGAGAAAGGATTGTCCTGCTAATCTGCCGAACTAACACGAAAAGGAGTTGATTATCATGGGATTTACCGCATTGTGCTTCCTCGGTCTGCTATTCTTCATCGCCTGGGCTACTGATGACTGGCAATAATCCCCCCGTTTTTCTGCCACAAAAAAGAGCCTTCCCATATCGGAGAAAGCCCTTACGCAGCCTGTACGAAAAAATTTTTCTATTACCCTACACACTTTTCGCTTTCGGGGATATAAAGAACAGAAAGCAAAAACAACACTCAAGATTGTGAGGAGGAAAATAAAATGGAAAAGCTCATGAACAAGATGGAAGATATGGAAATGGACAAGGTAGCTGGGGGACGATGCAATCCCGGTGGGAGCAAGAAACGTCCCCGTCCTAGCTTCCATGACAGTAATGCAAATTCTATGGCAGCAAATGTAGATGAAACACAAATGAAACTCCCTATCGGTGGTGGTCATAAAATTAATGTGTAATGCAAATTCTATGGCAGCAAATGTATCTGAAACGCAAAACGCAAGCGCTTGTGTTGGTAAATAATAGCGATATAGGCTAAGACATAGGCAGAGGGCATATCATCAGATGTGCTCTCTTTTATTGTGTCTGCAGTAAGCGTGGTTCATAATTAAATATAAATCACGGACTGACATGGCGTGGACATAAAAAGGGAGGCTACATCACAGCCTCCTTGATATGCGTGCTTATTTATGTGTTCTGGCCACTTTAATGATGGCGTCAATAATATCTTTGGTGTAATCGCTGAGGGAAGGATAAATGTCAATAATAGCCCGCAGTCGTTTGTCCACTACAGGGAGGCAGTTGTCCGTTGTTTTTTCTTCGGCCGGGAAAAAATAGCCCACATTAACCTGCAGGAAGGCGGCCACCTTGGCCAGTTCCTCCATCTTCCAACTGGGACTGTAGCCTCACTCCCAGTTGGAAATTACCTGAGCTGACTTTCCCACCTTTTGTGCAAGCTGGGATTGAGTCATCCCCAGTTCCTTGCGCCGTAACTTTATATAATAGCCTACATTGACATTTTCCATGTAGAACCTCCGTCATTATTATTGGGATTAGTTGACCTGTCAGAAGTAGTAAATGAAAGAAACAGATTACTTTATTCTGCTCTTAAATAAAAAGAATACCTTATGGGCAATTTCTTCGCCTACAGATTCAGGAGGGATGATTGTCCATTCATAACCGCGGTCACTACCGATATATGAGCCATCTGCATTATAAACCCAAATAAAGTTTTGGCGTCTTTTTATGCGATGAGAGTCGCTATAATCATAGGTAATATCATACAAGGCGTAATTACCATCATCGAAGATAATTTTTTCCGAACAGTTAAGATGCAGGCCGTTCCATTGTCCGCTGTTCTTGTCAACGTAGAAACTGGTAGTATCTGTTGACACAAGCCAATACCAATCAGCGGCAAAACAAGTGGATGCCAAAAGGGTAACTAATAACATGGTTATGGCCATAATCTTTCGCATATCAATTCCCCCATTCCCAAAACTAGCTATTGGCTATATTACTTATAGTATACATTATGAAGGCTATTATCGCTATATGAAGATATCCCTTATATTTTGAAGCCAAGCAGAAAACTTTGTTATCGTATTTTGTGTCGGATGCGTCGAGGAATGCCAGTGGCATTCCGAGGGGGCAGGCCTGTCCACCCGAGCAGACGGACACAAACCGAATACGCATGAATGACGAGTAGGCTGCAACTAGCCCCATGTCCCACTAGCCCCAGCGCATTGACTTTTGAAAAGGGATTACCAATATCAAAATTGACTGGTCAATTACAGGTGTCTCTGGTAGAGGAGTGCCAGTGGCACTCCGATTTGGACAGCGCAGCTGTACACCCAAGCCAGCGGACACCCGTTGCCTGTTCCGGGCTGTGCGCGGGGGCGGTCTGTATGCGGAGGCGGACAGTCCGCCCCCGCCTGACTTGTTAGATTCTTATTGACGCGGGATAAGGGCGGGGCGCGGTGTTCTCCATGCGACGTGGACGCTGGCGGATGTGGCGGTCAAGGGTCGTCATGGGTGCCAGCGTCCACTAAAGCAGAGAACGCCGTCTGGGCGGGTAAAACCAAATGTATAATTTTTTGTCCACAATGCGCGCACATTATGACTTTTTTGTGCTATACTATTTTTGCCGCGACCTCTTACCATGGGAATCCCACGGCAGCGAGGGAGGTGAATCTTGTGGAGGAAACTATCATTACTTCATTTGTCGTAGGCATTGCCAGCAGCCTTGTGGCGGCATGGCTCTACGACAGAATCCGGGAACGCGGCAAACATTAGCTCTGTCTGAAGTTTGGCCCTACCAACCAGGCGGATGACGCAGAAAAGCGCCAGTGCATCAGCATTGGCGCTTTTCTCTATTCAGGCAAAATAAAAGAGTCTCGCAGGTTACCAAGCTGCAGACTCTTTTATCGGTGAACCCAGTGGGCTACCATCATTACTCCATTTGTAGCTTTATTATACCACCTCACCTACGCACTGGCAAGAAAATTTGCGTAATCCGTCACGCCACGGGCAAGGGCTCTTGCTATGTCGTCGCCGTGGCGGGTGAGGAGGTTTACGTCCTCACTGTCGATAAAGCCGGTTTCCACCAGCACGGCGGGCATGGCGGTTTGGCGCAGGACGCAGAAGGAGGGATGGGCTTTGACGCCGCGCTGTTCGTAGCAGTAGGTTTATCAGGCGGGAAGTTACTGCAGGAACAGCTCCCGCACGTGACAAAAGTAAATCCTATCCGGTGAAATGAAAAAGGGGGACGACCAGAGCGGAAAAATCTGTTTGTTCGTCCCCAACTATCTGACGGAAAAAAGTCCCGAAACGGCTCGTAACGGTTGGAAAAATACCTTTGTGTTACCCGCTGAATGCGAAAAAACACAGCAAAAAAGACCCGCACAAAAACGCGCGAGCCCTTTAATCTCAATGGCAGAGAGGGTGGGATTCGAACCCACGGTGGCTATTAACCACACTTGATTTCGAGTCAAGCACCTTCGACCACTCGGACACCTCTCCATGCTGTTCATGGTTGAACAACAATCATTATAACATAAGGGGGCGGGCGGTGTAAAGAGTTTGACGGCTTTAGAAGCTGGAAATATTTTTGCGAAAATCGTTTTCAATTATACGGACTTGTGGTATAGTAAGGGAAGTTAGTATTACGAATTTGTTATAGAAGAAGGGGTAATAGCTATGAGTATCCGTATCGGTATTTTAGGTTATGGCAATTTGGGCCGGGGCGTGGAATGCGCGGTAAAGGCCAATGATGATTTGGAACTGGTGGCGGTGTTTACCCGCCGTGACCCGGCGCTGCTTTCCATCAAGACTCCTGGCGTGCCGGTGGTCAATGTCAGTGATGTGGAAGAATGGGAAGATAAGATTGATGTCATGATTCTCTGCGGTGGCAGTGCAACGGATTTGCCGGTACAGACGCCGCATTATGCCAAAATGTTCAATGTGGTGGACAGCTTTGATACGCATGCGCGGATTCCTGAGCATTTTGCAAATGTGGATAAGGCCGCCAAGGAAAATGGCCATGTGGGTATTATTTCTGTGGGCTGGGACCCGGGTCTGTTCTCTTTGGCTCGCGTGTACAGCAATGCGATTTTGCCGAACGGCAAGGACTATACGTTCTGGGGCCGCGGCGTTTCGCAGGGGCATTCCGATGCAATCCGCCGCATTGAGGGCGTAGCCGATGCCCGCCAGTACACGGTGCCGGTGGAAAAGGCTTTGGCTGCTGTGCGTGCTGGTGAAAATCCGGAGCTTTCCACGCGGGAAAAGCATACGCGTGAATGCTATGTGGTGCTGGAAGATGGTGCAGATGCCGCCAAGGTGGAGCAGGAAATCAAGACCATGCCGAATTATTTTGCCGATTACGATACGACGGTGCATTTCATCAGTCAGGAAGAACTGGACAAAAATCACAAGGGCCTGCCGCATGGTGGCAGTGTGATTCGCAGCGGCGTTACGGGGCATAACGGGGAAAACAAGCATGTGATTGAGTTCAAGCTTGACCTCGATTCCAACCCGGAATTCACGACCAGCGTGCTCGTTTGCTATGCGCGTGCTGCTTATCGTCTGGCCAAAGAGGGCGTGACGGGGTGCAAGACAGTGCTCGATATTGCGCCGAGCTATCTGTCGGCAAAATCCGGTGAGGAATTGCGCGCGCATCTGCTGTAATTAGCGATTAGCGTTGGCTGGTTCGTGGCGCAAGGCGGCGTGATGCTGTTGGTGTTCACGCTTTGCTTTGACCTGCGGCTAAAACAGCTTGGTTTGCTTTTCGCGGCTGAAAAATCTAAACTCGCTTCGCTCAGACAGTAGATTTTTCAGCCGCCGCAAATCAAGCTGTTTTTTTACGCCTACGGTCAAACGCATCGCTTAGAACACCAACAGCATCACGCCTTGCGGCCGCGTCTTTCAGCCCGAAGGCATAGCTGACCGTGCAGTTCCTCCTGCCTCGCCGCCAAGTACGCACTATCAATAAAAATCTAGTGTCACCTCAACCCAAAATAAGCTATAATATAGAAAGAAACTTAGCAGAGGGGAGGGGATGCTATGGCTGTGAAAGCGCCGACGGCACCAGTGCCGCCTACGCCGCCGTCTGTGCCGGGGGTGACGTTGAAGGATGGGGGCACGGCGCAGGAGACGAATGTGCCCCGTGACAAGCACCAGACCGGTGAGGAGCAGCTCGAAGACCAGGCGCGGCAGTCGGTGGCGCAGGGCAATGGTGCTCTATCCAAAACCACGCAGTCCAAGCCGGAAAAGCCGGCCAAAAGTGCCAAACCTGTGGATGCCAGCGGGGGCGCTTCGCAGGAGAATCAGGCAAGCTCTGTGCAGGTTATTCCCGCCCAGAACGGTCTGAATCAAGAAAATCCCAGTCAGCAGGCTTTGGCTGATGCCAAGGCGGCGCAGACATCTCAGAGCATGCAGGCGGATGCGCCGGGCAGCGGCTGGAGTCAGTTCGCCTCCCATGGTGCTGTCTTTTGGGGGGCGGTGCTCGTCTTTATGGCGGTGGTGGTCTGGTTCGGCATCCGTAAGCTTATGGCCCGCAAGGAGGGAAAGCCTGGCACGTTGAGTTTGGCGGATATTGACGGAGCGGCGGCGCCTGTGCCTTTGCCGGGGCAGGGCGGCAAGACTGCGAAAAATGCTAAAGCTCCCCGCAGTCGTGAGGCGGTGGAAACTTTTGCCGACCTGCGGGGGCTTACGCCGGATGAAGTGCTGGCCAAAATCGCCCATGACGAGGACGCGGCCCTGCGGGCAGAGATGCGGCAGGCAAGGGCTGAAGCAAAAGAGCGCTTACAGAAGGCAGGCCGCATTCCTGTAAACACGAGCCCGCCGCCGCAGGCGGCCAAATCCTACCGTCAGCAGGTTACTGCGGATTTGCCCAAGGAAAAAGCCAAGCCCAAACCTCCCTTGAAGCCGCGGCCCAAACTCAAAGAGGAAGAACAGCGCTTTGAGGTGCGGATTTGAGATGGGAGGAAGTTTTCCATGAAAGGCTATGTGGATAAAGATTTATGTGTGGCCTGCGGCATGTGCGCAGGGGCTTGTCCGGAAGGCTTCCGCATGGGGGCTGACGGATTGGCGGAAGGTTATCAGGAACTGCCGGAAGCGGCATTGGATGATGCCCTGCAGGTGGCCGAGGACTGCCCGGTAGGGGCGATTTCTGTCCGCTGATAAAAAAGTTAAAAAAGTTCTTGACAGTGAGTAACTCACCCGCTATAATATTTATTGTTGATAGCGCGATAGCGCGAAAACACAGGGGTATCGCCAAGTTGGTAAGGCACGGGTCTCTGAATCCCGCATGCGTTGGTTCGAGTCCAGCTACCCCTGCCATATGAAGATACAGCACTGCTACGGCAGTGCTTTTTTGTTCCCCGAATCCTGTATTTTCGGTAGTTTAGCAGGAAAATCCCCACGGAAGAAGAAAATTTTCCGTGGGGATAATTTTTTGCAGATTCTTGCGATGTGATTATGGAATATGGGAGGACGGAACGATGTACAGGAAAAAACTGCCGAAAAAAATGCTCTGCGGCCTGCTGACGGGCTGGCTGCTCATGTCCGGAGCACCGGCTTTGGGCGAGGCCGCAACGGTAACCGGGTCTTTTGACTCCCGGATATACGAATCCCGGCTGGACAAATATTGGACGATGCGGGTTTACAATGTGGAAGGGGAAGACTCGGTGCCCTATGTTTCTGCCCAGCAATATTTATCGCTGTTATACGGTGGCAAAGCAGAGTTTCAAATGGAGGACGGCGGGCAGGTGCTCAAGGTTGTGCGCAATGGTGCCAGCGTGAAGTTTGATGCGGCGCAGGGAATCATCGGCAGTGACAGCTGGGATGCGTTCTTTGGCTCCTATGGGGAGCGGGCCCTGCCTAACGGCATTCTGATGCCGGATGAATTCAACGCGCAGGCCGTATCCAGGAAAAATCCTTCCAGCGAAACGAAAGATGTTGGCTTTACGGTCAACCTTAAAAACTATGGCCTGGCCATGACTTCCTATAATGGGCAGATGCTGCTGCCTTTTGCGGTATTACAGAATGTCTTTGCCATGCCCTGCGGTGCGGCCCGTTTTTCCTTTAATGGGAACCATTTTTACGATATTGATGAGCCCATCGGCCATATTTACGGGCATAACATGAATCCTAACATCAAGCTGAATCCTTATTCTACTGCGTATTATTCCGGGAAATTCGCCAAGGAAAAGGAGATTCCGCCTGCTTATGCCCGCTATGCTTATGGGACGACCTGCCTGCTGTTTGACCTTTACTACGGTCATAAACAGGAAAAGGGGATTGAGAGCTTTGACAAATACTTTGCGCAGAACGGACTGAAGGAGGAACTCTTGTCCACGGATGCCGAGCGCAATTCAGAGGCGTTTAGCAAGGTGGTCTACAAGCTCTTTGACAGCGGCCATGATGTCGTGATGCTGGGGCACAGCGTTTTCGATACCGGCTCTTACATCAATACCGCCAAGGTCATCACCGAATACGGCGGCATGGAGCCGACCATGAAGGCTTTGCAGAAAATCACCTACAAGCTGGCCGATAAGGGCGTGAAATTCCTAAATGGGGAAACGGGCAGCTATAAGCAGTATGAAGCGGCCTGCAAGGAGCTGAAGCTCAATCTCGTCATTTTGACCTATATTTTCCGGGATGACAGCGGCAAGCCTTACAAGAAATGGCTGGAACAGGCACAGGGCTATATGAAGGTCAGAGGCACGAAAGAGGAGAACTTCAAGCTGGACAGAACTGCGGAAAGGCGGCAGAGCGAGGACACAAATCGTCTGTTTACCACGAAAGAACGGATAGAATCGCTCAAGCCGGCGAATTTTGGTAACTCCCGGGTGGAAATCATCGGGGATACGGCCTTTATTTACTTCGAGAGTTTTGCGGAAAGCTACAAGGAGGCGTCCTACTATTACCGTCTGCCCAATGAGAACGTGTATAATTACAGCACTTTCGGCCTGTTCTATGATGCCTTTGCCAAGATAAAGAAGGCGCCCAAGGTGAAAAAGGTGGTCATCGACCTGTCCAACAATGGTGGCGGCGCAGTAGGGGCGCTGACGGCGGTGCTCGGCTTCCTGTCTCCGGATGGGGAAGTGAACCTGACCTATAAGCACACCTTGAATCAGAATTACTGCTCCGAGTGGTATCATGTGGATACGAATCTGGATGGCAAATTCGATGCCCGTGACGGCTTCGGCGGCCAGTATGATTTCTACATCCTGACCAGCGGCTTTTCCTATTCCTGCGGCAACGCTCTGCCGTTCTTTGCGCAGGTGGATGGCCTGGCTAAGATTATCGGCGAGCAGCCGGGCGGCGGTGACTGTGCTGTAGCGCCGTTCCTGGATGCTTACGGCCATGTGGCCAGAATGTCCGGCTGGAACAAGCTCGGCCGGATGACGAACGGCAAATTCGTCAGCGATGAACATGCGGTGAAGGTAAATCATCCGTTCGGGGATATGGCGGACAAATTGTATTTCAACTATAAAGCCATTGCCGAATGGCTGAGCAAGCAATAACATAATGAAGCAAAAAGCCCGGAGCGGCTGGTTCTGTTGTGAAACATCACCAGCTGTTCCGGGCGTTTGCTTTCATTATGGGGTTAATGCCGCTGCAGTTCGTGGGTCAGTTCCCCTAATTGGGTGGTCAGCCTGTCCAGCGACTTTTGGAAGGTCGTCAGCAGGTAGAAGGTCACCACGATGGGGAAGCCTACGGCGGAAACGGCGGTCAGGAGGGTTTCGTTCATGGCTTAGGCCAGCAGTTTTTCCTCTACATCCTGGATGTAGAGTTTCTGAATGGCCGTCACGGGGCTGCCGTCCACGAGGATTGCCTTGTGGGCGATGATTTCCGTGAGGGCTTCCGTGACTTCGGCCGCCGTCAAATCAGCACGGGGGGAGGCCAGGGAAAGCGTCGTGCTTTTGCCGTTTTCGAGGGATAAAATCATTTTGAGTGTGGATTTCATGATAGCTGCTCCTTTCTATGCGGGGAATCAGTGTTCGGCGGCGAGGCTGGCGCTGTCCTGACGGGCGATGGCCTCCACGGGGAAGCTCTGGAGGTTCCCCAGCTTCTTGCCGATGGAAAGAATCGTATCGTCATCGAGCTCCGGGTTCACGGTGAAACCGCGAGTGGCGATGGTGTCCTTGCCGTTTTCATCACTGCCGGTGATGACTTTCAGATTCAGGCGGGTAACTTCGTTGTTGCGTACTGCCATGGTTATCATCCTTTCTGCTGCTTGTTTTCCCGGGGGCGGCGCCTGCCCCTCACAGCCTTATACATGATGTTTCTGCTTGAAAAATCCCCTGCATGGTGAAAAAATTTTAAGCTATCATCTTTGCCCCATCCAAGGGGCTTTTTTTATCCCTTCGAAAGTCAGCCTGTGACCCGCCTATAACAGAGAATAACCAGATAATAACAAGAAAACATGATGGCGTGGATGTTGCTGCATATTTATGCATTTAAAGGTGTCTACTGTGAGTGTACAGAGTTTTTGCAGGCTAAAAGCAAGACAAAACAATAACAAAGGCTGCAAACGTGTAACATGAGTTTATGATTTGCTATTGACTTTTCCGGTTAAACAGGGTTAAGATTGTATTCGTAGGACGGACAACAGTACGAAACACGCCGCCTTCAAAAAATTTTACGAGGAGATGTTTTACATGAACGAGGAACTTCGTCAAAATTTGTGCTCAGGGCTTGCTATCGAGGCTTTGTACGAGAAGGAAACAGGACAGGGGGATTTTGCTACCTGTGTGATACGCGGGAACGGCACGGTGGAAATCTATCCGCACTGTAAGGTGGAAACGGCTTTGGATATGTTGGCGGCTTCGCGGGGAATGGAGTTGTCGCGATTGCGCCGTCTGCGTGGGCGTGCGCAGGGGAATCTGCGGGCGCATGTGGATTTTTATGAAATTTCCCTGCGGCTGCTTTTTATGCCGGTGCGCTATTGTAAGCCGTTTAACAGCAATCATGGGGCAATGGTCTACGTCAATGTGCCTCGGCTCAGGGGCGTGATGGAGGATGGGCAGGGCCATACGATTCTGCAGTTTTTCTCCGGGCAGGAACTGCGCGTGAAGGAGTCGGCGGCGACACTGCGCGGGAAAATGACTGCGGGACGGGAACTCTACTATGGACGCTATATTGCGCAGCGGGAGGATTTGCGCTATGTGCGGCTCGCCATCAAACGGCTGCAGCGGTTGGTGGAGGCGTGCTTATGATTGTCACGGATCGGAAAAAAGTGCTGGTGCTGCGGCTGGATTTGGCGCAGCAGATAGGGCGCAATGAGGCGCTTTTGCTTTCGCAGATTGATTACTGGCTGGAGCGCACCCATAACTTTGCTCAGGGACGGTTCTGGGTCTATAACAGTGTGGCGGCCTGGGCAAAGCAGCTGGGGATTTCGGTCGGCCGGGTAAAACTGGCGGCAGCAAATCTGGAGCGGCAGGGGCTGATTCTGCGGCGCAGGCTGAGCAGTCATCCCTATGATAGGACGTTCAGCTATACCATTTGTTACGAGCGGTTGCGGCAAATGGGCTATGAGGCCGGACGGCAGGGAAATTTTGGCCGGGAGTTGGCTGGCGGCAAGGCTGACCCGTGGGATAAACCATGGGCGGCAGAGAATGATTGGAACGCATGCGGGGAGGAAAGCATATGTCCGAGATAACGATGGAAAGCTGCATTTTTCATGGGAGCCGGTGCCATATCACGCCGGATACCATTCGGGAACTCGTGAAGCGGTACGGACTCTATATGGTGGACAGGGAACTGGCGGTGCTTTGGTACGAGATGTTCAATCAGGAAATCCATTATCCTGCCGCGTGGCTCAAGCGGGCGATTGAGTTCTCCTACAGCCCGCAGATTCCCCATGAGGAATACGTGCAGGATAAGCACGGCAAAATTCGGCAGGCACGGGGATTGGCCAAGGAAAAAGCCATGAAGGACGCCTATGCCAAGCTCGATGAAGAACTGGCGGCGGAACGGGAAGCGGAAATGCCAGCGGCGGAGAGTGAGTTCTGGCAGTTCGTGCCTGCACGGGTCAAAGAAAAAATCGTGGCCACGAAGGGAACGGTTGAGCCGCGAAGCTAATGCGTACAGCCCCCAATATAAAAAATCTTTGCGCCACTGTAGTGAGGGCAGTAAAAACGGACATAACAACCCCGAAATAGGGCGTTATGTCCGTTTTTGAGTGTATGTCACCAAATGCTGTTGACTAAGGATTGCGCTTTTTCATGGGATAAAGAGTACGTATCCATGAGCTCTTGGATAGCGGAGTCCTTGCTTAATTTCAACTTTTTCAACATAGGAATCGTCTTTGATATTGCTTCAATCTGCCCTTCGGCACGTCCTTCGGCACGTCCGTCATCATGGGCTTCGCGTATTTTCATTTCGTATGTCATATAGCTCACCCTTTCTTCTTCTTTTACTTTAATCTCCTTGATGAACTGATCAATTTCGCTGACAAAGGTGTCGCCGCTGGGCAGGCCTTTCATGTAATCGAGAAAAGCCTTAACATCAGGAGAAACATCATCGAGCTGACCTTCGGAGCAGAGGAAAATTTTATTCGTGCCATCGTTTAGTTCAAGGTTTCTGTCCTGCAGACAGATATTGCGGAAGGAATACAGGTGACGCTGGCCGTCAAACAGGGCAAAGGGACAGAGAAAAATCACGTAGGATTTTTTCAGCTCTTTGTAATCTGCACCAGCGGCTAGTGCGTCTACATCAATCATGGATTGGTAATAGCGGGAGCGGTAGGCAAGCTCTTCATCGCCGTAGTCGCGCACCTGCATTTCGATATCGTAGATGGTGTCATCACCTTCCACATAGACATCCAAACGGATTCCCTTACCGGCATAGCGGAATTTGAGGGATTTTTCATCATCGAGGTAGTCGATGTGCTTTATCTTGATGTGAAGTATCTTTTCAATCAGTCGCTTACAGATTTTGGGGTGACGCATGACCAGCTTGAACATATAATCGTCGGTGATGGTCAATTCTTCCCAAGGTTTGATTCGGTATTTCATAGTATGAGCCCTTCCTTCTCTTGCTTTGATTATACCATTGTTACAGGTGGGTTTCCAGCAGAATGGAGGGATTTCAGCGCTGCAGCCGCGGCACCATAGCGGCGATTAGGATATCCACGCCGAGCAGGGCGGCCAGCACGAGGAAGGCGCCGTTAAAGCCGAACTGTTCGTGGAGGAAGCCGAAGGAGGCGGAGATTACGGTGGCGCCGATACCTGTGGCTACGGTGATGGCGGCGGTAACGGTGGCGGTGCGGCCGCCGGCGAAATCTGCCACATAGGTCAGCACATTGGGATAAACGCCACCGCAGAAGAAGCCAAAGACGAATACGGCGGCAAAGACGAGGATTTCCTGTGTCAGAGAAGTCAGCAGAGCCAGCATCAAGGCTGCCCCCAGCGGTGCGATGTAGATAAGGCGGCTGCGGTGCTGGGCAAAGAGTCCGCAGAGAAATCTTGAGGGAATCATAGCCAGCCAGAACAGGGACAAGGCCAGATAGCCGCGGGAGGAATTCAGCGTGTCTGCCATAAAGCTGTTCAGGAAGAAGCAGAAGCCGTTTTCCACGCCCACATAGATAAACATGATGGTGCAGAGGAGCGCCACACCTTTGAGATACATGCCACCTTCGACCTGGGCAAGTTCGCTGGGGGATGCTTCCTCACGCGGGGCAAAGTCGGTCTTAATCAGGCAGAAGGTCAGGACGAGGAAGATAAGGGCGCTGAGCACGAAGAAGGAACGCCAGCCCCATGGTGTCGTCAGCGTCAGCCCGACCACCAGCGGTGCAATGACGGCGCCCAGCGCAAACATGGCCGTGATGTAGCCCATGCGGCGGTTGCGGGTCAGGGGATAGGCGTCCTGCATGCCCGCGATGGCCACATACTGCACGATGCTGCAGGCAAAGCCCAGTACGAAAATCCCGGCGGCAAAAATCAGGGAGCTTGTGGCCAGCAGGATGAGACCTGCCGACAAGGCCCGGCAGGCCGTGAAGATGACCAGCATGATTTTCTTGCCGATTTTGTCGGCCAACGCGCCCAAGAGCAGGGGCGCAATCATGGTGGCAAAGAGCTGGACGGCAGCCAGCATGCCCTGCTGGCCAATGGACAGGTCATACTCCTGTCCCACGTATAAAAGGCAGGCCTGATACCCACCCGTTTCAAAGCCGTTCATGAAGATGGACAGCAGGAATAACAAGGATAAATCATTCTTGGCCCAATAGGTTGTTTTTTTCATAAGGTCACCTCAGACGAAAAAACTTGATAATGTTGCATATCTTCGCCAAGGACAGAGGGATATCCTGCCCCTGGCTTTTCTGTTTTTTTTATTGCGTCCAATGATTATCGGGGGTATAATAGAATTATAGTAGTGTATCTGTTTTTAAGATGAACGAATCGCAGTAAGGAAACGGGATTTTTCCTCAAAATCCTAAAAAATTTACAGGAAAGGAGAGATGTTTATGAGTATCGGCAGTGTGATGAACGGGCTGAACAGTTCTTTGAATCAGCTGAATCGTGCCCATTCCGTGCAGTCCCAGAGCATTCAGCGGATTGCCACGGGTTCCAAGCGGCCCAGCGCGGCCAATGGTGCCTCCGATTATGCCATCGCGCAAAAGATGCAGTACAACTTGGGCGGCGTACGCCAGTCCAATGCCAACACCCAGACGGCCAACTCCATGCTTAACGTCGCTGGGGGCGCAGTGAGCAATACGATAAGCTCCCTGTCATCTTTGCGGGAAACGCTGATTAATGCCGCAAATGGTACCAATGGGAAGACCGATGTGGCTGCTCTGCAGGAAAGCGTCAACCAGACCCTGTCCCAGATTAATTCCAACGCACAGGTGACCTACAACGGCATGAATTTGCTGGATGGCAGCCAGACGGTGACGGTGGCAGGTATCGACGGTTATGAAAATGTTTCTCTCGGCGACATGAGTACGAAAGGCCTCGGCCTGACGGACAGCCAGGGGAACAGCACGATTAACCTGCAGGAAGCCAATGGTTCCGTGTCCGGCCTCTCGCAGGCTCTCGACACGGTGGATGCGGCGCTCAACAAGGCGCTCGACGAAGCTACTACCATCGGTGCGGCTCAGCAGGGGATGGAGTATCAGTCCGCCAACTATACCACGATGGAGGAAAACCTCCAGGCCTCCCTGTCGGTCAGTGATGATGCGGATATTGCCGCAGAATCCGTGACCAATGCCAGTGCCAAGACCCAGAGCCAGGCGGCTCTGTGGGCGGTGAAACAGGGCATGCAAAACCTCAGCCAGCAGATGTTGGGGGCAATCAACAACCACAGCCGCGGTGCAGCATTCAATATGCTGTCCTAAGCCAAAGGCGATTTTTACCGTTGCATGAATATGCAGCGGTTTTTTTCTGCCCTCTTTGCATTGCAGTGTACCTGTGTTAAAATGAGAAGGACATAATTTACAGTGATGGCGGCTTTGGGGAGGAAGTTCTATGGATAAACTGACTGCAGGACTGATTATTTACCGCCAGCCCCAGGAGAGTATTCTGGTACGGCTGGCAGAATTCGGACGGCGTGTGAAAGACGGAGACGAAGGGGATAAGACGGCGCTGGTAAATGGCGTACTCGGGGAGGTCAACCGCCTGCTGGACATCGCCACCCGCTATGGCTTTGACGGTAACCTTTGGCATTCCTATCTGGCCTTTCTGCTCGCGACTGTGGAGGCGCCCTTTACCTTGGTCTGCGAAAAGCGCGGCAGCAGTGCAGGCAGTGTGCAGGTCTTTGCGGAAAATGATATGGCCATTTTCAAGGCTCTCTGGGATTATGACTTCGCTCCTTGGGAAAAGGCGCTGGGTGTGCGGTGCTTCTCCATTCTGGGCAATTACCGGGCCGTGGCCAAGCCCGCGCAGATTTACAACAAGAGCGTCAGCGATAAGGTGCGCGAGCTCACCGCCGCCATTGACGGGGCCAAAGATGCCGCTGCCATGTACAAGAACGTGACGGATTTTTATGCCAAGTACGGCGTGGGCATGCTCGGCCTCAACAAGGCCTTCCGCGTGTCGCCGGAAATCGAGGAGACGGGAAATTTGCTGGAACCCATTACGACCACGGGGGACATCCGACTGACCGATATCGTGGGCTATGAGAGCCAGAAGGCGCGGCTGGCCGCCAATACCGAGGCTTTTGTGCAGGGGCGCAAGGCCAATAATGTCCTGCTCTACGGAGATGCGGGCACGGGGAAAAGCACGAGCATCAAGGCGATTCTCAACGAATACTACGACCAGGGCCTGCGCATGATTGAGGTCTATAAGCATGAGTTCAAGTACCTGCAGCGCATTATCGCCCGCATCAAGAACCGCAATTACAAATTCATCATCTACATGGATGATTTGTCCTTCGAGGAATTTGAAATCGAGTACAAATACCTCAAGGCCGTTATCGAGGGCG
Organism: Selenomonas sp. FC4001; assembly: GCF_000701565.1. Lineage (NCBI taxonomy): Bacteria > Bacillati > Bacillota > Negativicutes > Selenomonadales > Selenomonadaceae > Selenomonas > Selenomonas sp. FC4001. The sequence continues at coordinate 15,292 of NZ_JNJF01000018.1, forward strand.
GGCTTGAGGTCAAGCCCGACAATATCCTGATTTACGCCACGAGCAATCGCCGCCATCTGATTAAAGAGCGGGTGGATGACCGCCCCGACTTCATCGACCCGGATTTGCATCAGAACGATACCGTGCAGGAAAAACTCTCGCTGGCTGACCGTTTCGGTCTGTCCATCGGTTACTTCAAGCCCAATCAAAAGGAATACTTCACGATTGTGGAAAAACTGGCGGCCCGCCACCCCGAGATAACACTTTCCGCCGAAGAACTGCGGGCGGGTGCCGTCAAGTGGGAAATGAGCCATTCCGGCCTGTCCGGGCGGGCGGCCCAGCAGTATATTAATTCGCTTTTGAGCGCGGGGAAAACTTGCTAAAAAAAAAGTAATGATGTATAATTGGAAATAACAAAAAGGACAGTTGATGTGTGGTAACGTCGACTCTCCCTGATATTTATTAAGTGAATTTGGAGAAAGGTCGCCGTGTGCCGCATGGGCGGCTTTTTTCATGCTAAATTACTTTAACAATCCAAGGGGTGAGACAATCAGCGTCAGAAATGCAATGAACAATGAAAGCTTTTCGTATAGCGTCATGGCTCTCACCTCCCCGAACGGGGAAAGTCGGCTCATCAACTGTCTGTAATCATTATATCATGAAGGATAAATTAAGAAAATGGTCTACTTGTTAAAATTCGGTGCCGCGTGGGTACTGCCGCCGGGGATTTTCTTTCTCGCGTTGTGGTTTGTCGCCTGGCGGTTGTACAAGAAACAGGAAAAGAGGCTGGCAGGTATGCTTGCGGCTTTAGTGTTTGTGTTTTACCTTCTGTGTACCAATCTGGTATCCGAGCGGGTCATGGGGGCGTTGGAGTCGGCCTATCCGCCGCCGGAAAATCCACAGGGGGACTGCGTGATTATGCTCGGGGGCGGGGCATTCCCCGATACGCCGGATGTGAGCGGGGCGGGAACCTTGTGCTCTGCTCCGGCCAACCGTCTGCTGACGGCGGTGCGCCTGCAGCGGAAACTTGACGTGCCCATTATTCTCTCGGGTGGGCAGGTCTATAGCGACAGCGGCCCGGAGGCTGTGATTGCCAAGCGTATTCTCATGGATTTGGGCGTGCCCGAAGACAAAATCATTGTGGAGAGCAAGAGCGTCAACACCACACAGAATGCGAAATTTTCCACGGAACTCATGCAGGAACGGGGGCTTACGAAGCCGATTCTCGTGACGTCGGCCTTCCATATGCGCCGTTCCGTGCTGAACTTTGCGAAAAACGGCGTGGAGGTGGTGGCTTATCCGGCCGACTACCGCGTAAATCCGCGCCATGATTTCCATTATAATAAATTGAAGCCCAGCATCGGTGCACTTGATGACAATGTGACGGTGATGCAGGAGGTTCTGCGGGCTTTGGTTACGAGGTATCTTGAATGACAAAAAACTTAACAGAAGGAAGTCCGGCAAGGCTGATTCTGATGTTTACCCTGCCGCTGATTGCGGGGAACATCTTTCAGCAGCTCTATGCCTTTGTGGACACCTTGATTGTGGGCCGCTTTCTGGGCGTTGAGGCGCTGGCGGCTGTGGGCTGTACGGGCAGTTTGATGTTCCTCATGCTCGGCTTTGTGATTGGTTTTTCTACGGGGATTACCATTTACACGGGCCAGCGGTACGGCGCCAAAGATTACGCCGGTGTGCGGCAGAGTGCGGCAACCTGTGCCGTGCTCTCCTTTTTGGAAGCTGTGGTGCTGACGGTTGTGGGCGTTTCGCTGTGCCGCCAGCTCTTAATCTGGATGCAGACGCCGCCGGAGATTTTGGAGGGGGCGTACTCCTTCATCAGCATCGTGTTCGGCGGAATTGTGATGTTCGTCTGCCTGCAGACCCAGACAAACCTGTTGCGGGCGCTCGGTGACAGCCGTATGCCGACCGTGATTCTGGCAACGGCACTCATCATCAACATCATTTTGGAGCCAGTGGCCATTCTCGTCTTGGGCTGGGGCATTCCCGGTGCGGCGCTTGCGACCATCGTAGCGCAGTTTTTGGGCAATGTGATTTGCTACATTTACATTTGTAAAAAAGTGCCGGTGCTCCGCACCCATCGCGCGGACTGGCAGATAAACGGACAGGTCTTAAAGGCTCATTTGAAACTCGGCCTGCCCATGGGCTTTCAGTCCTCGATTATCGCCATCGGCGCGGTTATCCTGCAGGTGGCGCTGAACAACCTTGGCCCGACGGCTGTTGCGGCCTATGCGGCGGCGCAGAAAGTCGATTCCATCGCGCTGATGCCCATGATGTCCTTCGGCCTTGCTATGGCGGCTTATACCGCACAGAACTACGGCGCCCAGAAATACGACCGCATCGCCGAGGGCGTGAAAAAATGCAGTTATATGTCCGTGGGCTTCAGTATTCTCGCGGCCGTAGTGCTGATTACCTCCGGGCCGTTCATCATGGAGCTCTTTGTCGGTGAGGGACAGCAGGAAGTCGTGGACATGGGGCATATGTACCTCATTGTCAACGGCGTGAACTACTGGATACTCGCGCTGCTCTTCATCTTCCGCTATACACTGCAGGGCCTCGGCCAGAGCGTTGTGCCCACCATTGCAGGCGTTATGGAACTACTCATGCGCGCCGGCGCCGCGATTTTCCTCTGCGAAATCTGGGGCTACTTCGGCGCCTGCGTCGCCAACCCCATGGCCTGGGCAGGCTCGTGCATCCCGCTTGCCATTGCGTTCTTCTGGACGAGAAGGACGTTCCGGAAAAATCATAAATAATTTACAAAGGTTTACATTTTAGGCAGGAGATTTCTCCTGCCTTGTTGTATATATAATATATATTGACTCAAGTTTTATCAAGAAGGGTGGATTATTTATGTATCAAGATGAATACAAACGCTGGCTGGGAGCTGACCTGATTGACTGCGACCTGGGGAAAGAGTTGCGGGACATTGCAGGTGATGATGAGGCCATCAAGGAGCGCTTTGCGGCTGCTCTGCAGTTTGGTACGGCTGGTCTGCGCGGCACGTTAGGCGCCGGCACGAACCGCATGAACATCTGGGTTGTCCGTCAGGCCACGCAGGGTGTTGCCGACTGGGTAAAAGGTGAAGGCGGCACGCAGACGGTTGCCATCAGCTACGATACCCGCCTCAAAGGCTGGACTTTTGCCAAAGAAGCTGCAGGTGTTCTGGCCGCCAATGGCATCAACGTGCGCATTTATGACGAGCCCATGCCGGTACCAGCCCTTTCTTTTGCCACCCGTTTCTATAAAGCCAATGCCGGCATCATGGTGACGGCCAGCCACAACCCGGCCAAGTACAACGGCTACAAAGCCTACGGCCCGGACGGCTGCCAGATGACGGATGATGCCGCTGACGTCGTTTACAACGCCATTCAGAAAACCGATGTGCTCACAGGCGCAAAGTATATGTCCTTTGCCGAAGGTGTGGAAAAAGGTCTGATTAAGTTTGTCGGGGAAGACTGCAAGGAAGGCCTGTATAAAAATATCGAGGCATGCCAGGTTCGTCCCGGCCTCTGCAAGACGGCTGGCCTGAAGCTCGTTTATAGCCCCTTAAACGGCACCGGCCTTGTGCCTGTTACCCGCGTACTGCGCGACATCGGCATCGATGATGTGACGATTGTGCCGGAACAGGAATACCCCAACGGCTATTTCACGACCTGCTCCTATCCGAATCCGGAAATCCTCGCCGCGATGGAAAAAGGCGTGGAACTGGCGAAGAAAACGGATGCTGACCTCATGCTCGCCACCGACCCGGATGCTGACCGCGTGGGTATCGCCATGAAGTGCCCGGATGGCTCCTATGAGCTGGTTTCCGGCAACGAGATGGGCGTGCTGCTCCTCGACTACATCTGCGCCGGCCGTCAGGAAAAGGGCACTATGCCCAAAGCCCCTGTGGCTGTAAAATCCATCGTGTCCACGCCGCTGGCGGATGCCGTGGCTAAGCACTATGGCGTAGAGCTGCGCCACACGCTCACGGGCTTCAAGTGGATTGGCGATCAGATTCTCGGTCTGGAGAAAAAAGGCGAAGAAGACCGCTTTATCTTCGGCTTCGAGGAAAGCTACGGCTACCTCGCCGGCCCCTATGTCCGCGATAAAGATGCCGTGGTCGCTTCCATGCTGATTTGCGAAATGGCCGCTTATTACCGCAGTAAGGGTTCGTCCATCAAACAGCGCCTCGAAGAAATCTACAGCCAGTATGGCCGTTACCTCAACAAGGTCGACAGCTTCGAGTTCCCGGGCCTGTCGGGGATGGACAAGATGAAGGGCATGATGGAAAATCTGCGCAAAGACCCGATTCAGGAACTGGCCGGCAAGAAGGTTGTCAAGGTTATCGACTACCTCGACACCGCTGCTACGGGCCTGCCGAAGGCCAACGTGCTGACGTACGAACTCGAAGACGGTTCTTCCGTCATCATCCGTCCGTCCGGCACCGAGCCGAAAATCAAAGCTTACTACACGACGAAGGGCAAAGACCTCGCCGAAGCACAGGCTGCCAAAGATAAGATGGCAGAGGCCGTTAAGCCTTATCTGTCCTAAAATAATTCAATATCATTAACCAAAAGTGCGTTGACGTAAGAGTGGTCAACGCACTTTCTGCGTTAGTTCGTGCTTATGGTATCCCGCTTATACGCAGTCAAGGGGCGAACGGGGAGTAATTTTTCTGTTTTCCGCTAAACGACCCCTTCGTAAAGGAGTGTTGTCCAGTTACCTGCGCCGGGCAGGCCAACGGCGCTTCTTTCAGCGTATTTTTTTAGCATTTTCTTGCTGGGGCCGGCCTTCACTGCGTTCAGGCAGTCGCTCCTGACAGAAAAATCACTCCCCGTCCGCCCCAGGTTACGGATTAGGCAAGCGGCGAGAACTTGCTGTTCCCGTAACAAGAACATCGATGTACTTGCTCCCTGTCACCACGAAAATAGTGATTGGTACGAACAGCGCTTAGGGGCGGAGGTGGTGATGCTTTTCGCCGTGGAACGACTGTCCGAACGCAGTGAGGACTGGCCCACAAACGGCATAAACTAAACACTGGGCTGAACATACGCGCCGCCGGTCTTGCCCGGCGCAGGTAACTAAAAAATCCATACATTTACTTGTGGGTCATTCAGTGCAACGGCGAAAAGTATTACCACCTCCGCCCAAACTGAGCTGTAACAAATAAAAGTAATCTCGCAGTAACATTGACAAACTGCAAGTTCACATTTCCTTTTTTCTATTGTCACATAATTTCCTATGGCAAAATCGGAACAACTGCGTTATGTCGTATCGACGAAACGCGAATAAGTAATTTTGCCTATGGCAAAATTTGAACAACTGCGTTATAATCAATATGTATGTAATGATACCAATATGGAATGAATGAACTAGAGGAGTGTAGACAATGAGTTTGAAGCTTGCATCCGGTTTTGAGTTTGATTACGAAAACCTGTACGGCGAAGGTAAGGTTACGGAAGCTGACCTGAAAAGCTATGAAGAAGATTTGAAGAAAGCTCACGAAGCCATGAAGGTTATGCGTGAGAAAGGCTTTATCCGTGCGCATCTGTCCAAGGACGGCGAGCCGGAAAAGGTGCTGTTCTCCCAGCTGCCCTACATTGAAGAAGGCCATCTCAACAGCCCGTCTTCCCTGAAGCACCTGCAGGAACTGACCGACCATGTAAAGGACAACGTGGATTTCGTTGTATCTTTGGGTATCGGCGGCTCCTTCCTGGGCGACAAGGTTATCTTTGATGTGCATTGCGGTGAATTCTGGAACGAACTGCCGAAGGCAGAACGCAATGGCTTCCCGAAAATCATCTTCAGCGGTCAGAACATTGACCCGCGCCGCACGGGTGACATCATCCATTATCTCGAAAACAGCGCCAAAGTCACCAAATCCCATGAAAAGCGCAACCTCAAAGTGCTGCTGCTCGTTATCTCCAAATCCGGCGGCACGCTCGACACCATGAGCAACTTCATGGTCATCTATGATGCCCTGCAGAAGCTCGGCGATATTGATGTGGAAGTGGTTGCTGTTACCGACCCGAACATGGAAAAGCAGACCCTCCTCAAGAAGCTGGCTATCGAAAAAGGCTGGCCGCAGTACGCTGTACCCGACGGGGTGGGCGGCCGTTTCTCCATCTTCTGCGAAGTCGGTCTGACGCTGGCTGCCTGCGTGGGCTTTGACATTGAGTCCTTCCTCAAAGGCGCACGTGACATGGATAAGGCCTGCCAGAATGATGACCTCTGGCAGAACCCGGCAATGCTCAATGCTGCTCTGAAGTTCGCTGCATCCGAAAAGCATGGCCGCGATATCGAAGTCATGATGCCTTATGGCGATTACATGAAGTCTGTTTCCGAATGGTACATCCAGCTGCTGGCTGAATCCCTCGGCAAGCAGTACAACAAGGACGGCAAGGAAGTTTGCTACGGCCGTACGCCGCTCGTTGCTGTTGGTACCACGGACATGCATTCCCAGACGCAGCAGCATCAGGAAGGCAAGCTGAACAAGGTTGTTCAGTTCATCCGTCTGGCTGACTGGGAAAATGACCTCACGATTCCCGATATCTTCCCGGATGTGAAGAAACTGTCCGATATCTCCGGCGTAACCATGGGCCAGGCTCTCGAAGTTGCCCGTCAGTCCAACGCTGACGCTCTGGCATCCAACAAGCGCTACAACGCTTGCTTCACCTTGCCGAAGCTCAATGCTTACCACCTGGGCGAGCTCCTCTACATGCTGGCTATGTCCGTAGCTTACGAAGGCGAACTCTCCAACGTGGATGCCTTCAACCAGCCGGGCGTAGAGTCCTACAAGCGCATTATGGGACCGAAGCTGGCTGAAGTAAAGGCTGCTAACCAGAAATAAATCTTTCTAAGGTCATGCGTATTGGCGGGGCGGCTGGGAGCTGCTTCCGCTGCGCTATGAGCCTTGGCTAAAATTTATTTTTGCCTTTTATAAAACTCCAAGCACTTAAACTCACTGCGTTCAGACAAAAGTGCTTGGAGTTTTTTCGTATGTAGGCAAAAATAATTTTCTTCACGCCAATGCCCATACGCTTCGCCAGAAGTAGCTCCCAGCCGCCCTGCCAAGTCAGTTCTTCTGCATACTATTACATGTAATGCCATACTAGACAAAAGGGCTTTCGTTCAAGCAAAAGAAACAATCTCTGCCAACAGCAACTCCGCTGCTCTCCACAAGAGAGAAGAAGCACCAGCCAATTCGATAGTGTTATGGCAGTAAGGATTCATGAAAATAGCTATAGTTATGGCCTGCCGCGCCTTTCACCTCGAATCCCATCGTGGTAAATATTCTAACCATTCTAATCCTGTTCTAACCAAGATGTGTTACCATACAACTGATTTATTTCATAGAAGGGATGATTAGATGACTTTCTTTGTTGTTATGGGCTGGGGATTTGTTTTTGCCCTGATATTCTTTTTCCTGTTCCTGGGAACCCGGCTGGACTGGAGCTGGGTCAGCCTGAAGCGCAGCATTGACAAGGAAACCTACAAGCGGCGTCTGCTGTATTTTGCTTTGGGGATGATTGCCGTGCTGGGGCTTGCTGCGATAATTTATTGGCTGAAGGGGATACGCCATGTCATGGGGGTTAGTCTGCTTGGGCTGGTGATGATTCTGGTGGTGCTGCTGATTGCTTTGGCGTTGGGCATCTTCGTGGTCATGTTGGGCACGGTGATGCAGCGGGCTAAAATGCTGAAGTATGGCATAATCCTGCAGGTGGCGGCCGTTATCCTGCTGCCTGTCTGCGCAATTCTTGGCGGCTGGCTCTATCTTGTGTTCTGTGCCATTCCCTGTTTTATGAAGGAAAAAGACCAGCTTCCCCCAGCAGAAGAATCTTCCAGCATCCCTGCCTGAGCTTATAATCCACACTTTATGCATGAGAAAAGCCGTCCTTTCGGGCGGCTTTTCCTATAGGCGTATTTAGAAATAGTTCTTGCTCATTTCCACCAGGCCGTCTGTCAGCAGGTGCATGAACTCCGGCTTGCCGATGTTTTCCGCGCTGATGGCGAAGAGCATGTTATTGTAGGTCCAGTGGGCGGCGTATCCGTCAGGGTAGGCTTTGCTTTCGGCAGGAACCTGGGCGATGGCCACGGGGATTTCCTGCACCGTTTTCCTCTGCCATTTGGCTCCGTAGATGCCGCTGATGTTGTCGTTCATAAGTTCCGTGCAGCGGGCGGTGCGCAGGCGGAATTTCGTGGCGATTTTCCCATCAGCGGTGTATTCGATATCGATGGTATCGCCAGCAATCACCCAGACATGGCTCACATGATAGCCCGTCATGGACGGCAGGTAGAGAGGCTGGAATCCAGCCGCAGCTTTTGCTTCCGCCACGCTGTCATAGGCCTTCATGGGATTGTGCATGCCCACGCTGCCCAGCGGCGCAGCACTGGCCGTACCGCCTGTAATGACTGTACTCAGACAGCAGCTTCCTGCGGTCAGCGCCGCCAACAGGGCAAAGGATTTTTTATTCATAAAGCAAACCTCCTTAGGAACTGTTACGAAATAAATCAATCATATAGCTTGCTCAAATTTCCATAGGCGTTGTTGTCGTTGGTCGCCATAGCCCCGCTATGACTCCCTCCTCCGCCTAGCCTATGAAAATTTGTTCTGCGCTCTATGGACAGATTTATTTCTGCACAGTTCCTTGGCAAAGTACCTCATTAAGGTCAGTATATACCGAGTGGTTGCTTGCGTCAAATTAAAATGCCATTAGAAATTTTAGCAGGAACTGGCCAAAATCAGTCGAATATCTTAAAAAGGTGTACGAGCAAAAGGAAGTTATCCACAGATTTATCCCCAAAATTGTGGATTAGTGGATAAATCTGTGGATAACCCTGGTGAAAATGTGAATGGTTCTGAGGTTTATATGGATAACCAGAAAAAGGTCTTAAAGTTATTGGATTATATCCGCAAGGTGGCTTCCTTGCGGCAAAAATTGGTGCGCAGCATCAAAGAGGAGGAGTGGTCGCTGTTCCTGGACGAGCTGCCCGTGGACCCCAAGCGGATTCGCGTGCTGCCACAGGCGGAAGGCGTCAGCGAGGATGTTCTGCTGGAAGTGGAAAAGCCGGAGTTTATTCCCTGCCCGGAGCTGCCCTTTGACCTCTTGGGCTGGATTCGCACGCCCAACTGGCGGGATTTTGCCGTGACGGATATAGAGGTGCGGGAGGAACGCCTGCGCCATGACGAACGGCTCGGTGATGTGACGGAGCGGTTTGTGGATTCCGGGGTGCGTCTGGCGGCACTGGAAAAGTGGAAGCGGCAGCGCACGCTCTGGCGGGCCGGGGAAATGGTCAAGAGCCGCACGCAGGAACTCTTTATGCAGCTCTACGAGCTTTACGACAAATTGCGCAAAGATCCGGATAGGCTGGAACTTGTGGCGGGCAATGGCTTTTTTTTGAGCGGTCTGGATTCGGCCATCAATCATCCGATTATTTTGAAGCGGGTGCGCCTGCATTACGATAACAAGGGCAAGATGCAGCTTTTGTCTGCGGAATATCCCACGGAACTGTATGTGGATATGTTTCAGGAAATGCCGGGGGTGGAGGCCGAGGGGATTCGGGCCTTTGCCGAGGCATTGGATGAGGCGGATTTGCATCCTTGGGCGGAGAATATGGAAGCCTTTCTGGCGGAACATGCGGGAGCCCTCACGCCCAACTGCCGTTATGCGGCCAACCGTTTTGATGTGCTGCCCACGGACTGGTATCTGACCTATGACAGGCAGGTGCTGTTTTTGCGGAAGGTGCAGCCGGGGACGGAGCGTTCCATCGGCGCCATCATGGCCCGTATTGAGCAGGAGGGGGATGTGCCCGAGGCTTTGCTGCGGATTGTGGACCCCGACGCGCCGCAGGAAAAGGCGGAACCGGAAACACTGAATCTGGAGGATATCCGGGGCGAGGCGGAGGACATCCTGCTGACCAAAACCGCCAACGCGGAGCAGCTGGGCATTGCCCGCAAGATAGAGACCTCGCCGGCGGTGGTGGTGCAGGGCCCTCCCGGCACGGGCAAGACCCATACCATTGCCAATCTGCTGGGCCATTTTCTCGCGCAGGGGCAGCATGTGCTGGTGACCAGTGCCACGAATAAGGCGCTGTCTGTGCTCAAGGAGAAATTGCCGACAGGAATTCAGGATTTGTGTGTGTCCCTGATTGATAACGCCAAGGGGGATATGGAGCGTTCGGTGTCCGGTATCTGTGACAGGCTGGCCCATAGCGATGCGGCGGAGCTTTCCCAGCGGAGTGGCCGTTTGGCAGGAGAGCGTCAGTCGCTTCTCCATGCCCTACGGGAAAAGCGCACGGTGCTGGCGGATATGCAGCGCTTTGAAGCCAAGCGGGATTATTTTGTGCTGGGCGGAAAGGCCTGGTCCCCCTCCCGCATGGCGGCTTTTATCCATGACCATCAGGAACTGGAGGATGTGGTAAAGGGGCCAGTGGTCGAAGGTGTGCTGCCCCTGACCAAGGAGGAACTGGCAGAACTTTATCGGAGCAACGGCGTATTTACGGCGGAAAGCCTGCGGGAAATCGCGGAGGACTTGCCGGATAGAGGGCGCATGCTGTCCCCCGAGGACGCGGGACGGCTGATTGAACTGGCCGCTTCCGAGCAGGACAGACGGCAGGAACTCTTGGCGGGCCTGCAGGATGTCACGCTTGATGAAGTGGGCTGCCTGTGCCGCAAAGGTCAGCCCGTGGCCGGGGAACTTTCCTTGGACAGGCTACGGGAGGCTGGCGCCCTCTATGAGCAGATTGACTTTGCCCGTTTGGAGGAAAAATGGGCGCAGGAGGCCATGCTGGCCGGAAAACTCAAGGGTGCCCATCTGGAGATGTGGCAGATGCTGGGGCGCTCCATTGCGCGGGTGCAGCAGCTCAAACAGCAGAATCTGACCCAGTTCTTCGGCGTGGAGTTTGCCTATCGCGGAGAACGGCCGCTCAATCAGGAGCTGATTCAGACGTTGGCAGAGATGGCCGAAGCCTTTGATAACGGCGGCCTGTCCTGGTGGCGCAAACTTTGCCATCGGGGCTGGAAGGCCGTGCAACGGGAATTTGTCATTGACGGCCACGGACTCGAAAGCCGGCGGGACTGCCAGCTGGCCATGCAGTATGTGGCCCTGCAGCAGGCCCGCAGCGAGGTGCGGGTCAAGTGGCGTCAACTATTGGAACCCTGCGGCATGATTTCCTATGAGGAACTGGCCGCCGCTAAGGACGACTGCGACGATTTGTTAAGTGCCCGCTGGCGGGAAATTCAAGGCTATCTTTCCTGGCAGGAAACCGTCTGGCAGGATTTGCTGCTGTTCTGGCGTCAGGCCGGCGTGAATATGAATCTTGTCTATCGCCCCGCCAATTTTGCCACCCCTCATGGGGAACTAGCGGACCAGCTGCGCTGGCTGCGGGAAGATTTCCCTCGCTGGCAGCAGCTTTTGCTGATGCAGGCCGGACGGCAGCACTCGGCAGACAGCCTGCGGGAGACGCGGGCGGCCATTGCCGAAGCTGACGGCATTTTGGCGCGGCAGTTTGGTGCGGCGCTGGCTGACGGTGACAGCGCGGCCTATGCCGCCGCTTATGAAAAACTGGCAGCTTACGAAAAACTCCTGCCCTTGTTCGAAAAACGGCAGGCATATCTGGAACGGCTGGCAGAACTTGCGCCGCAGTGGGCGGCGCGGATTGCAGGGCAGGAAGGCCGTGACGGAGAGGCACAGGTGCCGGAAAATATCGCCGATGCCTGGCTTTACGCCCAATTCAAGCGGGAGCTCGGCGAGCTGCCCAAGGCTGATGCGCAGGCACTGGCCGGGGAGATTGAAGAACTTACGAGCCGTCTGCGTCAGGTGACGGCGGAACTGGCGGAAACCCGCGCCTGGCAGCATCTGCTGGAAAATGTGTCCGGCACCGGTCTGCAGGCCAGTCTGGTGGGTTGGAGCAAAGCGGTACAGAAACTCGGCAAGGGGAAGGGGCGCTATGCGGCCCGTCATATCCGGGAGGCAAGGGACTGCATGCTGGAAGCGCAGCGTGCGGTGCCCGCCTGGATTATGCCCCTGTCCCGTGTCTGGCAGAACCTTAATCCCGCAAGCCCCAAATTTGACATCATCCTGATTGACGAAGCCAGTCAGGCGGATATTACGGCCCTGCCCCTCCTGTACTTCGGCAGGAAAATCATCATCGTCGGGGATGACAAGCAGGTGAGCCCCGCAGCCGTCGGCGTGACAGCGGCCGAAATCACCCATCTGCAGGGCACGACCATCGACGGGGTAATCAAACACGCTTCCCTCTATACCATGGATTCTTCTCTTTACGATATTGCCCAGATGAATTTTGCAGCCCGGATGTTGACGGAACACTTCCGCTGCGTGCCGGAAATCATCGGCTATTCCAATCAACTGGCCTACGATGGCCGTATCCGCCCCCTGCGGGAGTCTGGAGGAAGCAGCCTGCAGCCCTTGGTGCCTGTGCAGGTTGAGGGCCAGCGGGACGGCAAGAAAAATCTGGCCGAAGCCGAGTACATTGTGGCGGTGCTGGCGGCCTGCCTGGAGGAACCTGCTTATCAGGGCAAGAGCTTCGGCGCCATCTCTCTGTTAGGCGACGAGCAGGGAAAACTCATCCGGGAACTGGCGGCAGAGCGCATTGGCATTGGCGCCTTGGAAGCCTGCGATTTCCTCTGCGGAAGTCCCGCAGACTTTCAGGGTGATGAGCGGGATGTTATCTTCCTGTCGCTCGTGGACAGCCCTGCCGAAGATGCCCCTCTGCGTCTTGTGGGGGACGGCCATGCCGGCAGTACCATCAAACGCTACAATGTCGCCGCCAGCCGTGCGCGCGACCAGCTTTGGGTCATTCATTCCATGGCTGCGGCGGCCCTCAAAGAGGGCGATTTGCGCCGAGGACTTATCGAATATGCAGAAAATCCGGACGCAGGCTTGGGGGACAGAGAACCTCAGCAGCCTACATCATTGGAACTTACCGTCACCCGCAGCTTGCAGGCCGAAGGCTATCAGATTCTGCAGGATATGGCAGTGGGCAGTTTGCGCGTGCCTGTGGCCGCAGTCAGCGGCAGCAGCCGGGTTATCGTTGCCTGCGACGGCGAGCACTGGGTGGACAGCATCAAAGAAGCCGCCAGCCAGCGCTACAGTCAGGCAGTCCTGGAACGCTTGGGCTGGCATTTCCTCCGCGTGCGGGGCAGCAGTTGGTACCTGAATCCCGAGACCGCACTGGAAAAACTAAAAGCCCAGCTGGCAGACCTCGGGATTGTGCTGGGAGAAACTACGCCCGCAGAAAATTCCGCCGCAGAGCGCCAGCAGCAGGCCCTCTGGGTGCGGCAGCGTGCGGAACAGCTGCTTGGGGAGTGGCATAAAGAAGAAACAGACGCATAGGAGCGCTTTATGTTTTGCTCATAATGCGTACTGGCGCAGGTGCTTGCTTTTTGGCCTTCGCCCTAAATGGCTCCCTCGTGAATGCCGTTGACTTAGTTACCTGCTCCGGTTACCACGTCGCGGCTTTCAGCTTGGTGTTTAGCATTTTTCTTTTAGGAGCCAGCCTGCGGCAGCGGGCTGTGGCCAAAAAGCAAGCACCTGCGCAAGATGAGCTTAACGGCTTAATTTGTAAAAAAATAGCATTTGCCAATGATTTAGGCAAATGCTATAATGAACACAAGAAGAGGTGCCGCCCAGCGGTCGCCCTCGTTAGTTTACCGTTTTAATGAAAGTAAACCGCCACAAGTTTGGTCGCATGGGGCGGTTTATTTTTTTATCTCTATCAGGATGAGAAGTAACAAGACTAAAATTATGATTATCTCATTCATAAGGCGAGCCCCCTTTTGAGGGCAAATATTAACCGCTAAACAGCACCTTAAAGGAAGTATAGCAAAAATCCAGTCTCTTGTACATAGATTGTGTACAGAGGCTGTTTTTTATTGCAGCAGTCCCGGAATATATCGTACCTCATTACCCAGCAAAGCGACAGCGAGCGGAGGACGGGGGATGTCTGGCTAATGCGTTAAGGGCAAAAAACAAGTTTAGCTCCCGGGCTTAGCGCAAGCCAGATATCCCCCGTCCTCCGCGCCCTTTTCGCCTCGAATCCTGTCTTGAAATCATTCAGAAAATGCCTCTGCGAAAAAAACTTTGAAAAAAATTGAAAAAAGGTGTTGACATATGGTGCAGGTATGGATATAATAGTTTTTGTCAGTCAGCGAGACACAGAAAAACTTCTGAAGTCAAGCGTCAGACAAAATGCGGAAATAGCTCAGTTGGTAGAGCATCACCTTGCCAAGGTGGGGGTCGCGAGTTCGAGTCTCGTTTTCCGCTCCATATTGTTTGTAAGTTTGATGTAAACTTGGGCCTATAGCTCAGTTGGTTAGAGCAACCGGCTCATAACCGGTCGGTCCTTGGTTCGAGTCCAAGTGGGCCCACCAATTACAAAAAACTTCAATATATACAATGACTCAGTAGCTCAGTTGGATTAGAGTATTTGACTACGAATCAAAGGGTCGGGGGTTCGAGTCCCTCCTGGGTCACCATTTTTATGGGTAGGTGGCCGAGTGGTTAAAGGCAACAGACTGTAAATCTGTCATCTTCGGATTACGATGGTTCGAATCCATCCCTGCCCACCACTTGAAAAGGCATAGCGTCGCGAAAGCGGCGCTTTTTCTGTTATTTGCAGGAAACGAAAGACTTGGCCTTCGTTTGACGGAAACTGACGGTTTTTGCTAAAATATCCTTGGTATTGCATAAGTGAAAATGGATAGAGAAGCTAGTGAGGTGGTTTTATTGCGTAAGCAAACATTTCGGTTAGTCTTATTTACCCTGGTATTCATGTGTTGTACGGCAGTCCCTGCGGCTGCCTCTATATTGGTAAAGCAAGGTTCCACAGGCGAGGCTGTGCGCCACGTACAGGAACTTCTGATTGAGCAGGGCTTCCTCGAAAGTGCGGCGGATGGCGATTGCGGCCCGCTGACGGTGGCAGCCATCAAAAAATTCCAGAAAGCCCGTGGCCTGACCGTGGACGGTATCTGCGGTGATGGCACCTATTATTATCTTTCCGGCGGCAAGACTTACGAAAGCAAGGAAACTCCGGCAAAGACGCGTACCAAGGCCCATGCGGTTCATCACGAGGGGGATTCCATTCCCACCGGCCATGCCATGTATGTGTCGGCTTCGGGCTACAGTGCCTACGACCCGGGCAACAGCAAACATACTGCCAGCGGCACCCTCGTGCGTCATGGTGTCATTGCGGTGGACCCCAACATGATTCCCTTGGGCACCCGCGTGTTCATTCCCGGTTACGGTGAGGCTGTGGCCGAAGATATCGGCGGCTCCATCAAGGGACACCGCATCGATGTGGCCTTTGACAGTCACGAAGAAGCCCTGGCTTTCGGACGGCGGGATTTGGAAATCATCATCATCGAAGAAACCTAATCAAAAATTAATGGAAATTTAATCCGTTCCTAATGAAAAGAATCTGAAAACAATGTATAGTAAGGATGATATGATAATAAATCCATCGAGTTAGGGAGTCGATACAATGTTTAAGGTAAATCATAAGAAAATCGCCGCATTGGCTTTGGCTGGTGTACTGAGCTTCAGCATTGCCGGCATGTCCATGACTTCTGTTACGGAAGCTGCTCACCATGAGGCCGCTTACGAAGATGGCACCCACAATGAGTACAGCCACCGCATGCAGAAAGAGGAACGTGTGCACAGACAGAACATCCTGTCCCTGCGCTATGAGCTCAGACATGGCAAGATTACGCAGCAGGAATTTGACAAGAAAATGAAGCATGAACAGAATCGTCATGATGAGGCCGTCAAGCAGATTAAGGCGGACTATGAGCGTCAGAACAGACATCATCATTGATTCCTGTTTTCCACGAATGACCGTCCCTGCGGGGGCGGTTTTTCTATTGCATAATACCCATTAAACCGCTATAATTTATTATAGCTAAGTATAACAAATCCTAGGCGAAGCGGGTGATGATTATGCCACTGAAAGTTGACAGCCGTGCCACCCAGGAGACAGCTTTTACCCGGGTAATGGGCCGGGAAGAGCGGGTGGAAAGCGGGGATACGGAATTTTCCATGGAGCTTTTAGAGCAGGAGGACAGCCTCTCAACAGAGCAGCTGGACAAACTCTTGAAGCAGATTGACGAGCAGGGGGCAAGGCTTTCCAAGACCCCTACTTATGATGAGCTGAAATCCTACCGCACTTTAATCAAGAACTTCGTGGGAGAAGCGGTGAACCGCATGTACGAGCTCCATAGCCAGGCCGGCTGGGATAGAATGGGGCGGCAGAAGGTCTATACCACTGTGCGGAAAATCGACAAGAAGCTGGAAGAAATGGCGGAGAAAATCCGTTTGGGACAGTCTGACCAGCTCGACATCGTGGCCAGCCATGATGCCATTCGTGGGATGCTGGTGGATTTGTATATGTGAAATTAAGTGAGTGGAAATTGTGGAAATTCGTTGGGACAGTTTGACAGGTCATAGGGCACAGGTTCAGGAGCTGACGGCTCTCCTGCAGGAGGGGCGCCTTCCCCATGCCCTGCTCTTTACCGGGGCGGCGGGGATTGGCAAGAAAATCTGTGCCCAGATTCTTGCGGCCGCTATTCTCTGCGGCCATGACCATGCTCCCTGCGGACTTTGCGACAACTGCCGGGCTATGGCGGCAGGCACTCACCCCGATTACTATGAGCTGGTGCCGGAGGTGCGGGGAAAATCCACCCGCATCATCCGCATTGAGGAAATCCGGGAGATGCAGACGGTGGTGTCCCGCTCCGCGGTGCGCGCCGGGCGCCGGGTGGTGCTCATTGATGATGCGGATACCATGAACGAGCCTGCGGCCAACAGCCTCCTAAAGACGCTGGAGGAACCGGAAGGGCAGGTAACCTTTATTCTCATAGCGCGTGACAGAAGCAGCCTTTTGGATACCATTGTGTCCCGTTGTATGCCGCTGGCCTTCGGGCCTCTTTCCCATGAGGAAGTCCGGGGCGAGTTGCTGAAACGGCAGCTGCCCGCAGACGAAGCGGAAAAACTGGCTTTTCTGGCCGATGGCAGCTTAGGGCAGGCGCTGAAGCTTGCCCAGCATGGCGGGCTGGAACTGCGGGATAATGCGCTCTCGTTCCTGGTGGCTTTGCCTTCCCTTAACCTGTCAAAATTATGGGAGGAAGCGGCGGCCAAAGGGGAAATGGATAGGGAGAGTCTGGCCGAATGGGTGGGCTACTTCCATATGCTGCTGCGGGATATGCTGCTGCTCTACGAAGACGGCGGCACAGCCCTGCTTTATAATGGCGATTTGCGGGGGCGGCTGGCAGAACTTTTGCCGCAGTTTTCCAAGGGAAAGCTCTTTGCCATGCTTCGGGAGACCCGCGAACTGCTGCACCGCCTGCAGGCCAATGTGAATCTGCGCCTGCAGATGGAAGGTTATTTTATTCGCTTAATGGACTGCCGCTAGGGCAGATTATATATAAATGTAGGAGATTTTTATGCAGACGATTATCGGTGTCCGCTTCAAGAAGGCGGGCAAGATTTATTATTTTGCGCCGGGCAATCTGGACATCAAGCTCGGTGATAAGGTTATTGTGGAGACGGCCCGGGGCATGGAATGCGGCGAGACTGTAATCGGCCCGCGGGAGGAGTCGGAGGACAAGATTGTTCCGCCGCTCAAGGTCGTGCACCGCATTGCCAATGAATCCGACATCCGCCGCATCGCGGAGAACAAGGAGAAGGAAAAGGAAGCCTTTGGCATCTGCGAGGAAAAAATCGCGGCCCATGGCCTGCCCATGAATCTGGTGGAGGTGGAGTACACCTTCGACATGAACAAGATTATCTTCTACTTCACCGCCGACGGCCGTATCGACTTCCGCGAGCTCGTTAAGGATTTGGCGGCTGTGTTCCGCACCCGCATCGAACTGCGCCAGATTGGTGTCCGTGATGAGGCAAAGTTTATGGGCGGGATTGGCTGCTGCGGGCGGCCGCTTTGCTGTGCGACGTTCTTAGGCGACTTTGAGCCCGTGTCCATCCGCATGGCAAAGGACCAGAATCTCTCGCTCAATCCCACGAAGATTTCCGGTATCTGCGGCCGCCTTATGTGCTGCCTGAAATACGAAAACGACTGCTATTGCGGGGATAACTGCCCCCATCAGCAGAAAAAAATCATGCCTCCTTCCCAGGGTTCCCGCGTGGTGTCCGTGGAAGGCGAGGGCAAGGTCATCTCGCTGAACCAGCAGCGCCGCTCGGCCACTATCCTGCTCGATTCCGGGCGTACCATTGTGGCTGCCTGGGAAGATGTCATCGAAAAGGATGAGGACGATACCAGCATGGCCGCTTCCATGATGGCGGCTTACGAGGAACAGGAGTCTGAGGCCGCAGAGATTTTGGCTGAGGACTTTGGCGAAGGCGCAGAAAATAAACATTCCGACCGCGGCGAGCGGCGGGAGCGCCGTCCTCGTGAAAATCGGGAGAATCGGGATAACCGCCGTGAGGGCGGCCACCGTTCCCATAACAGCCATAACCGCAGCCGGGACAGCCGGGACGCAGGCCATCGCCGGGGGAACCGGGACAACCGCCCTAAGAACAACAAGCGCGGGGACAAGCGGAGCCGGGAAAATCGGGAGCGCCACTGATGCGGGAAGTGCGTTTAGGCGAACATGAACGGCTGGACGACTTGATGAAGAGCGGGCGGCATATCATCCAGAATACGCAGGAATTCTGCTTTTCGCTGGATGCCGTGCTGCTGGCTCATTTTTTGTCGTTAAAGTCCCGCCAAAAGGTCTTGGAACTGGGCACGGGTACGGGCGTAATCCCGCTGATTATCGCCGATGAAGTAGCCCGTGTGGATGCCGTGGAGCTAAATCCCGTTATGGCAGAGCTTGCCTCCCGCAATGTCTGGCTCAACGAGCTGGAAGAAAAGATTTTCGTGCGCGAGGGCGACTATCGTGCCATTCGGGAGCTTTATAAGCCCGAATCCTTTGATGTGGTGCTCGCCAATCCCCCCTACCGCCCGGTGGGAGAGGGGCAGGCCAATAAACTTTCCGGTGTGGCACGGGCCCGCCATGAGTTTACGGCCACACTGCAGGATGTCGTGGCGGCGGCACGTTACGGCCTGCGCTTTGGCGGTCACTTCGGCATGGTACACCTGCCGGAGCGGCTGGGCGAAATCATTGTGGCCCTCCATAAAAAGCAGATGGAGATCAAGCGCCTGCAGATGGTGCAGCCCAAGGCAGGCAAAGCGCCTAATATGATGCTGATAGAAGCCGTGGTAGGAGCAAGTCCCGGCGGCCTAAAAGTTCTGCCGCCATTAATCGTCCACCAAGACGACGGCTCCTATACCGACGAGATTTTACAGATATATGGAATGTAAGAAAATGAATGAAAAAATCCCAACCCTCTACCTCTGTGCCACGCCGATTGGCAATCTGGAGGATATGACCTACCGGGCTGTGCGGATGCTCGGCGAAGCAGAGCTTATCGCCGCTGAAGATACCCGCCACACGCGGCAGCTTTTGACTCATTTTGATATTCATACGAAGCTGACCAGCTACCATGAGCACAACAAGCTCACCAAAGGGCCGGAGCTTATCGCATACATGCAGGAGGGCCATGACTTAATCTGCGTCAGTGACGCAGGCCTGCCCGGTATCTGCGACCCTGGCAGCCATCTGGCAGGGCTGGCCATTGAAGCTGGTTTCAAGGTAACGCCCCTGCCCGGTGCCAATGCGGGGCTGTCGGCGCTTATCTGTTCGGGCCTTGATACCACCCGCTTTACCTTTATCGGCTTTTTGCCCAAGACGGCGAAAAAACAGCAGGAAATTTTGACGAGCGTGCAGAAATATCCGGAAACGTTGATTTTTTATGAGGCGCCGCACCATCTGAAGGCCACGCTGAAAGCCCTGTATGGGGTATTAGGCGACCGGCAGGTGGCTTTGGGCCGCGAGCTTACCAAGAAATTCGAGGAATTCCAGCGCGGCAGCCTTACGGAAATCATGGCCCATTACGAGGAAAACGACCCGCGCGGGGAATATGTCATCGTCGTGGCCGGCTTTGACGGGGAAGTGGCGGCAGAGGAAAATGAACTGCCTGCTGACCCCAAGGCATGCTGTGAGCATTTTATGGCCCAGGGGCTGGACAAGAAAGCCGCCATGCGGGAGGCCGCCAAGGCGTTAGGAATTTCCCGTCGGGATGTCTATCAGGCCATGCTGGAGGATTGATAAGGGGGATAATCATGGGGATTTGCAGAAGGTTTTTTGCTTTGACGCTGGTGATGCTGCTCATGCTGCTGTCTGGCTGCGGCAAGGGTGCAGAGGCTGATGAAAATGCGAAGAAGCCGCAGACGCTTGATGACCAGGTGGATGCCATCGTGGCCGGGATGAGCCTGCCGGAAAAGGTGGGACAGATGGTGATGATTGGCGTCCATGGAACGGAAATCAATGACGACAGCCGCTTTATGCTCAATCAGTACCATATCGGCGGCGTGATTTTCTTCGACCGCAATCTGCAGTCGGCCGAGCAGACGAAAAAACTCACGGCGGATTTGCAGGCACAGGCTGCAAAAGTCCCTCTGTTTATCGCCATTGACGAAGAAGGCGGCCCTGTGGCCCGGGGCAAGGGCTTTATTGAACCGCCGCCTTCGGCACAGAGCATTGGCCAGAGCGGTGACAATACGCAGGCCGAAGCCTGGGCACAGAAAACGGGCAATCGCCTCAAGGATTTGGGCATCAATGTGAATTTTGCGCCTGTAGCGGATGTGGGCAACAATCCCCGCGAGTATTCAGCGGACGGCCAGACGGCGGCCAAGTTTGTGGCTGCGTCCGCGCAGGGTTATGAGTCCGCGCATGTCATTTATGCCTTGAAGCATTTCCCCGGCATTGGGCGCGGGCAGGTGGATTCCCATATCGACCGTTCGGAAATTCCCGCCACGAAGGAAGAACTCATGGCGCAGGATTTACTGCCGTTTAAGGAAATCATCGCCAATCACAGCCCGGAAAACTTCATGGTGATGGTATCGCATCTGGTCTATCCGGCGCTCGATAAAGACCATACGGCCAGTTTGTCGGCAGCGGTGCAGACAAAACTTCTGCGGCAGGAGCTCGGCTTTAATGGCATCATCATCACTGATTCACTCGAGATGGGCGCGGTGTCGAAGTACGGCGATTTCCGCGAACTCGGCGTGCAGGCCATTCAGGCCGGCGCGGATATCGCGCTTGTCTGCCATGAATATCCGCGACAGACGGCCGTTTATCTGGGAATTTTGGAGGCGGCGGAAAAAGGCGTTATCAGTGAGGAAAGGATTAATCAGTCGGTGAAGCGGATTGTCAAAATGAAGCTGTTACATAAGTCTTAAGGTTCGTGGCGTAAGGCGCGGAGCAGTGGAGGACTGCCCTTTGCTAATCCGCTGGACTAAAAATATTTTTTGCTTTTTATCAGGCGGTCTTAAAAGTCAAAACTCGCTCAGCTCAGACAGTTGACTTTTAAGGCCGCTTTTTTGGTATAGCAAAAAATATTTTCTTAACGTCCAGCGGCTAACGCTACGGGCAGTCCTCCACTGCTCCGCTTTTTGCCGTCTATGTTGTCAGCTTCCTTTATGCTTGGGAATATATCCTGTACGTTCGCTCTGGTTTGTCAATTTTAGTTGCTAGGGTTCTCCTGTCTTAGGGAGAAGTTTCTAAATATAACTTGCAAATGATTATCATTTATAATATAATGAAATCGTTGAGTTAATGATAATTTCTATCATTTGCGAGGTGATGTTGTTGGGACGTGAGGGATTTGAACAGCTGCTGGGCTTTCATGCGGCGCCGATGTTGATGGGCCTGAAGTCGGCCAGTCTGTTGTCGTTTCAAAAGAGCCGTTTTGAGGATTTTGAGGGGCTGCTGGCTTCTTATATGCAGTGTTTTAACTGCAAGGGCATATCGGTCTTCCGCTTGTCAGAAGGGGAGGAGTATGTGCTGCTGCTCTTTTATCGGCAGCGGGCGCTGATGAAGGATTTGGCTCATCCGCTGGCGAAGAAGATACTCGTTAGGCTTGGGTATCGGGGGGACGATACGCTGATGGGGATGTTGGAGTATCTGAAACTTCGCATGCAGCTGCGCAAATCCTTTCCGCATGAAGTCGGGCTGTTCCTGGGGTATCCGCCGGAGGATGTGGAAGGTTTTATCCGCCACAAGGGGCAGGATTTTTCTTACAGTGGTTATTGGAAGGTCTATGCCAATGAGCGGGAAAGCAGGGCGCTCTTTGATTTGTATGCCGATTGTACCCATGATTTTTGCCTGCGGCTGGAAGGCGGCGCGAGCCTGCCGGATTTGGTCAAAGCCGTATGACAGGGGGCTATGATAAGGAGGAATTTTTGTGAGCAAAGTTGCGATTGTTTACTGGTCGGGCACGGGCAATACCGAGGCCATGGCGAAAGCTATTGAGGAAGGCGCCAAGGGGGCTGGCGGGGATGTGAGCCTCTTTGAGGTGGAGTCCTTCAAGGCTTCTTCGGTACCGGATTATGACGGGCTGATTTTTGGCTGCCCGGCTATGGGGGATGAAGTGCTGGAAGAAGGCTCTTTCGAGCCTTTGTTCACCGATGCGGAAAAGCATCTGTCCGGCAAGCCGGTGGCGCTGTTCGGTTCTTATGGATGGGGCGGCGGTGCCTGGATGGAAAGCTGGGCTGAGCGCACCAAAGGGGACGGCGCCAAGCTGTTCTCCGACGGTCTGATTGTCGAAAATGCTCCCGGGGATGCGGAACTTGCCGATTGCCGCAAGCTGGGAGAAGAATTTGTAAAGTCGTTGTAACATCTCACCAATTTTGTAAGCCATTTTCGTTGGTTCGCGGTAAAAGGCGTGGGGCGATGGAGGACTGCCCTCCACTAATCCGCTGGCAAAAATATTTTTTGCTTTTTATTAAGCGGCCTTAAAAGTCAAAACTCGCTGTGCTCGGACAGTTGACTTTTAAGGCCGCTTTTGGGTTGCGCAAAAAATATTTTCTTAACGTCCAGCGGCTAACGCTGCGGTCAGCCCTCCACCGCCCCACTAATACTATAAAAAGAAGAACAGGGAAGTGGAATCTATAAAGGTAAGTGTATGGATATAGCCTCTCCTGCTATAAATAGCGCTCCTTTAAGGGATTTTCTTGCCATTGATGGACTGCCGACGAAAAAGAAGTCGGTATCATCGTTTTTTTCAACAGAATATTTTTCTTTGAAGAGTTCCTTATGGCTCTGCAAATCTATAATGATTAAACCGATATTTGACACCATTTTTTTGCGGTGCCAAATGACATTGAATCCTTCTGCCTGTCGAAACGGCATTAATTCTACATAGACAAAGTATTTGGCTGGGGATTCTTTTGCATACTCCGTTATAGAATCGAGGGTATCGTTAAAAAAAGATTTTTGGGAATATCTTTTTTCATATAGACGATTATCTATTACATGATATAAGCCATTAATTTTTTTCCCGAGCTCATTATGTGCTATTTCGGATAAACGCTCGTCAGCATCTCTGCCGGATTGATTGTTAAAGACAAGTAATACAGAGCTTTTTTGTCTGGCTTCTGTCATGGTGGGAGTCAGAATCAGGGAAATGCAAATGACCGTCAACAGCAGGGCGAGCAGCTTTGCAGGTTTCATAGCGCTTTCCTCGTATCAGCCTTGGTTTTCGGTAAGCGAACGGTTATTTCAGCAAAAATCTTCTCGCCAACGCTGTCAAGAGCTTTTAAGGCTACCGATTTATTGCCAATATCCCCAATCATGGAACTATCAGATGCTTTTTCCGTATATTTTCCATTATAGATGTATTTGCCGGTTCCTAAATTTATTATGCGGAAAGGAACGGCGGTGGTAATGTCTTTGCCAATCGTGAAAAAAGTTACTTTATCGCGGATGATAAATGGCTGTATTTCTAAATATATGCAGTAATCAATGCCGGAATCCTGAAACGCATCTAAAAAGTCAGCGCGTTCTGCAGAGGAAATATCCATATAACCGAGTTTGTTCAAAATTTCTACATAGGGGGAACCATCGATCAATTCGTAAGTGTTTTTGGGAAGGGCCTGGTTCAGATACTTAAAAATCTCTTTATCCACAGCTTCATCATAGGTTGATTTGGCGTTATTGACGTAGATTATTGCAACTTTGGGAAGCGTGGATTCCACAGGTTTAGCGGGTGTTTTTTCTTTCCTCATAATTGCATCTATGCGCTTTTGTAGACTCTCGCGCGCTTGTGGCTGCTGTTCCGGGGCATCAGCGTTGCGAATCCGTTCCACCAGGTTGACCTGAGTGGTATTTTCATGAATCTCTGTCGATGCGAAAGCAATACCATTAACGCCGAGCATGGTGGCTAAGGAAATTCCTAAGATTGTCTTTCTAAGCATTGGGAAATACCTCCTTATTGGTAAATGAACCATTACGATTCTATAATATTGTGAAATGAGTACATCACGTATACGGAACGACAGGGAAGATTACTTTTCTCTTGTTTCGGCATGGAAGTAAAATTATCCTTTTAGGTGGTGCCGAAAATTTTTTATCTTCAGAGCCTGACGCCGCAGGCAACTATCACCTGTCCCACTCAGGTTTGTCTCAATGAGTGGGTTATAAATATTCTTGCAGGCAAGCACATTGGCAGGATTTTTCTTTCTTTTGTCGAAGTGAATAGCGATAGCAGTAACGGACGAATTATAGCAATAGATGAGAAAGGACCTGGAATATGACCAACGAGAAAATCCTGCGAAAATTGGAGAATTTTGACCCGGAACTGTGCGGGCAGCTCAGAAGTGCGCTGAAGCAGCAGCGTACCACCCTGTCACTGATTCCTACAACCAATGCGGCTTCGCCCTTTGCGTCGTTCCTGAAGGGGAGCACGCTGGGGGATGAAATCATCGACCATCACAAGGCGCATCGTCAGAGCCGTTTGGAGAAGCTGGCCATCAGCCGGGCCAAGGAACTTTTCAATGCGGAACACGCCATTGTGCGTACGGGGAGCCTGGCCATTGCATCCCGCGTGGTAATGCTGGCACTGCTCAAGAAGGGGGACACGGTGCTGTCCTTCAACCTGCGCAAGTCGGAGCATTGCACCGGCGATTTGCAGTATAATTTCGTGAAGTTCGGGGTGGAGCCGGATACTTTGGAACTGAACTTTGCCAAGGTACAGGCATTGGCGCATAAGCACCGTCCCGATATGATTATCTATTCGCCGGTAAACTATCCGCGCAATATTGACTATGCGGGTCTGCGAAAGATTGCCGATGAAGTCGGGGCTTATCTTTGGATTGATTTGGGCCAGAATTCCGGGCTGATTGCGGCGGGCAAAATTCCTTCGCCGGTGCCCTATGCTGATGTGGCTACCTTTGCGGCAAGCGATGCCCTGCATGGCCCGCAGAACGGCATCATCCTTTGCAAGGAGAAGATTGCCGAGCTGCTGGATAAGACGGTGATTGAAACGGGCCATAGCTCGCTGAAGAAGAATGTACTGGCTTCTTTGGCACTGGTGTTCAAGGAAGCGGACTGCATGGAGTATCAGGACTATGCCCAGCAGGTTCTGGATAATGCGCGCGGCTTGGAAAATGGTTTGCTTTCGGCAGGCTGCAAGCTTCTTTGCAGTCCTACGGAGAATCATCTGGTGCTGGTGCAGCTGCCGGAGGGGACAAACGGCAGTGTGGTGGCCGAAAAATTGAAGACGGCCGGCCTGATGGTCAAGGCCGAACAGCTGCTGACGGCAGAGGATACCATCAATTACCCCATTTTGCGCCTGTCCAGCCTCGACAGTGCCACCCGCTATCTGCAGGCAGAGGAAATGGAGGAAGTGGGGCGCGTCTTGGGGCAGTTCCTCAATTCCCCGCAGGATGATGTGGCCATGCAGGTGGTGAATAAGTTCATCAAGAAACTGGTGGAGGATTTGCCCTTGTTTGCTGAAGACTGGCTGCCGGAAATGGAAGCTTTTGATGATGGGGATGCAGAGATGTCCATCCGGGCGATGATTCATTGGAATATATAATGAGTACGTCCGCAGGCGCCCTTCCTTGGGCGCCGGGGAATGGCTGCAGTTAACTGAATATAGCTAATATTTATTTAACGATTAGAGGTATAAGGGGAGGGAGTACGATGGCTGGTCAGGAGAGCTTGACCGCGAAGACCAGAACGGTCAAGACGGAGATTTTGATTTATGTGATTCCTATTGTGGTAGTGGGATTGGTGCTGATGGCGGGGATTATCTTCCGCTATGTGGGTTCCAACTTTGAGCAGCAGCTTACCACGAGTTCGTTGAAGAACGCGCAGGAAGTGGCCAGCGGAGTATCGGCCTGGCTGGACAGCCGCATGCTGGAAACCCAGACGGCGGCATCTCATCCGGCGGCAAAGAATCTGAAAAATGCCCCGGAATTGATGAATGAGAACAATGTCTACCGCTTAAATCTCATGAACAAGATTTATCCCGGTATCTACGACAGCGTGAGCTGGGGGCCTTTTGACGGTTCTGGCGTGCTCTATGGCCAGACCAAGGCGGGCTTCAAAGAGATGCACAATGCCGACAAGGCCTGGTACAAGCAGACCATGACGGGAGCTCAAGACAGCTTTATGTCCTCGCCGGTTGTTTCGCAGGCTACGGGCAAGATTATCGTGAACAGTATCGCGCTGGCCAAGGACAGCAGCGGTGCCAATGTGGGCATGGTACTGGCAGCCATCTATGTGGATGCCGTGGTGGAAAAGGTCAGCGATTTGAAACTTGGGGAAAGCGGCTACAGCCTGCTGGTTTCCAAAGAAGGCACTTATATTGTAAATCCTGATGAAGCCGCCATTATGAAGAAAAAGATTTCGGAAGAGGATGACCCGGCCGTCCGTACGTTGGGCGAAAAGATGCTTTCCGGTGAGGCTGGCGTCTATAAATTCACCCGCGCAGACGGCAAGGATATGATTGCTTTCTACAATCCCATCAAGGCTACGGGCTGGGGCATGGCTACCATTGCCTATCAGGATGAGCTCTTTGCGCCGGTGGGCAATGTGCTGAAAATCATGGCAGGCATTTCCATCGTCCTGATTATCCTGATTTCGCTGGGCGTACTCTTTACGGTCAACCGTTCCATGAAGCCGCTGGCCGTGATGATGGACGAAATGCGCCTGCTCGCAGCCGGAGACTTCCAGGACCGTCCGGCCCAGATTACGGTGAATAATGAATTGGGTATGCTGGCTACGGCTGTGCGGGATATGCGTCATGGTGTGCAGAAGGTGCTCCATAATGTCAGCAGCTCCGCTGAAAGCCTGTCAGCCGCTTCGGAAGAACTCAATGCCACCAGTGACCAGTCGGCACAGGCCTCCAATCAGGTGGCCGACTCCATCGTCAGGGTTGCGCAGGGCACGAGTGAGCAGCTCGATGCCGTGAACTCCACCTCCGAAGCCATCGAAAACCTCAACGACACCATTCAGGACATTGCCGGCAAGGCTGATGAAGCAGCCAGCAACAGCCGCGAAGCATCGACCGTGGCCCGCGATGGCGGCAAGACCTTGAACGAAGCCATTGGCCAGATTAAGCGCATTGAAGAATCCACACGGGAATCCACCAAGGTAGTTACGGCTCTGGGTGAACGCTCCAGCGAAATCGGCCAGATTGTCGATACCATTTCGAGCATTTCCGAGCAGACCAACCTGCTGGCCCTCAATGCCGCTATCGAAGCAGCCCGTGCCGGTGAACATGGCCGCGGCTTTGCCGTAGTAGCTGATGAAGTACGCAAGCTCGCTGAATCCTCGCAGGAAGCAGCTCATCGCATTTCCGCTTTGATTGAGGAAACCCGCCGGGATACGGACAATGCTGTGGCCGGGATGCAGGCCGGCAGCGAAGAAGTCCGCGTGGGCACGGAAAACATCATGTCCATGGGCGAGTCCTTCCGCAAGATTATCGAAATCGTCGAAAATGTATCGGGGCAGGTACAGGAGATTTCCACCGCCATCAGCGGCATGGCCGTCAGCGGTCAGGAAATCGTGGGCCATATCCGCACCATCGGCGAAAGCAGCCGCAGTGCCGCGGAAGAAGCAGAAACCGTATCGGCAGCTACGGAAGAACAGAGTGCTTCCGTACAGGAAATCGCCCATGCCAGCAACGAGTTAGCAAAAATGGCCATGGATTTGCAGAAAGAAGTGCAGAAGTTCAAAGTGTAAAACTGTGAGCCAAGATAGGCATGATATGCCAAGTTCCCACCATAAGGGTGTAAAACGAAGAATCATAGAAATAAGGCATAAACTTAAGCCCGGGGGATGTGTTCCTAAGCGATTTACGCGCGCAGCGCGTACTAGCGCAGGAATACATCCCCCGGGCTTTATGTTACGTTATCTTTTATGTGGATGTTTTGTCGGTTCAGCGTACTTCTGGAAGGAGACCGACTTTTTTCTTGGCCTTGGTCAGGGTCTTGCGGGCGATGTAGTCGGCCCGTTCTGCCCCCTGTTTCATCAGGGCTTCGAGGTGTTTGCGATCCTTCATGAGTTCGGCGTATTTTTCGCGGATGGGTTTGAGTTCATCGGCTACAGCCTGACCGACAACGGCCTTGAAGTCGCCATATCCTTTGCCTGCGAATTCGGCTTCGATTTCAGCCATGGTCTTGCCGGTGATGGCCGAGTAGATGGTCATCAGGTTGCTGACGCCCGGCTTATCCTCGCGGAAGCATACCACCGCTTCGCTATCGGTGACGGCGCTCTTGAACTTCTTGAGGATGACATTTTCCTCGTCGAGAATGGAAATCGTGGCCTTGGGGTTGGTGTCGGACTTGCTCATCTTGCTGGTGGGGTCCTGCAGGCTCATAACTCTTGCCCCGGCTTTCGGGAAGTAACCTTCCGGCAGCTTGAAGATTTCGCCGTAGTTATGGTTGAAGCGGGTCGCGATATCACGGGTGAATTCCAGATGCTGGGTCTGGTCAGCGCCTACGGGCACATAGTCGGCCTGATAGAGCAGGATGTCTCCGGCCATCAGAGCCGGATAGGTGAAGAGGCCAGCGTTGATGTTTTCGGGATGTTTGCTGGATTTATCCTTGAACTGGGTCATGCGGCTGAGTTCGCCGAACTGGGAGCAGCAGCTCATGAGCCAGCCCATTTCCGCATGGCTTCTGACATGGCTCTGGATGAAGACCAGGCTCTTTTCCGGGTCAATGCCGCAGGCGAGCAGCAGGGCGAATGCCTGCAGGGTCTGCTGTTTGCGCTTGGTCGGGTCAATGTGGACGGTCAGGGAGTGCAGGTCAGCGATGAAGTAATAGCAGTTGTATTCCTCCTGCATCTTCTGCCAGTTCTTCACGGCTCCGAGGTAGTTGCCCAGCGTGAAGACGCCGGTGGGCTGAATGCCCGAGAGAATGATTTTTTTCTCGTTGTTGGTGTTTTCCATAATATTAGCTCCTTTTTTGCCCTGTCAGGAACTAAAAAATCCCTGACAGAAATCGTTTCTGTCAGGGACGAAATTTTCGCGGTGCCACCCTGCTTCATGGCTGTGCCATGCCCTTAACGAGGTACTAACATACCTCTGACCACTAACGCGTGTCTTCACGTCGCAGCCTACTAACAAATTCAAATGTCAAATGCTTTCGGTGCGCCCTCAGCGGCCCATATACCCGTCTGTGTTCCGCCCGGCTCCCAGCTCCCCGGACTCTCTGTGCAAGCATAACGGATGTTTCTCCCGCTTCAACGGTTTGGAATAACTAAATAAAATGATAGCACCCGGAACCTTTGGTGTCAATGTTCTATCTATACAAGGGCGGGATTTTGTGTTATTCTTAATTTAGAAATGTTTCGCGTTCTTCTTTGATTGTTAGCGTTTATGATTGTGAGGATGCAATATAAAAGCTAATGATTAGGAGGCGGAGTTATGCAGATGACAGAAAAAAATCTGCCCTCTCAGCTGGCTGGCGTCATGAACCAGATTGAGGAGTTGGAGGCCCAGGTACAGGCTGGGCAGGAATACATGCGGGCGGTCTTTTCGGCGGCCAAGGTTGGCCTTTGCCTGCTGGATGCCGAAGGGGCGGTGCTGGCGGTAAATGAGATGGGCAGGATTTTGATGCAGACAGACGGGCAGAATGTAGTTGGCCGTCAATTTGGTGACGCTTTCTGCTGTGAGAACAGTCTGGAAAAGGGCTGCGGCCATGGCAGCAACTGCCGTCACTGTCCTGTGCGCCGCAATATCGAAGCTGCCCTTGCTGATGACGAGTTTTCCAGCGAGTTTTCCGTGCAGATGAAGAATGCCAAAACCGGAGACCGGCTCTGGCTGAATCTTGGTGTATCCCAGACAGGGGAAGGCCGGGGCAAGCAGCTGATTGTCACCATTGTAGATGTATCGGTGCGCAAGCATTACGAGCAGCAGCTGGAGCGGGCCAAGCGGGCGGCAGAGGAAGCGGACCGCAGCAAGACCCAGTTCATCTCCATCATGAGCCACGAATTGCGCACGCCCCTCAATGGCATTATCGGCATGATGGAACTGGCAGGCCGGGAACCCTTGAGCGAAAAACAGCAGAAATGCCTGCAGAATGCCAAGCGCAGTGCCGACGATTTGCTGCATATTCTGAATGATATTTTGGACTTCGCCAAGCTCGAAAATGACAAGCTGCGGCTGGAGGAACTGGATTTTGATTTGCTGGAGAGTCTGCAGCGCATTGGAGAAATCTATCAGCCATTGGTGGCGGCCAAGGGTCTGAAATTCGTCACGACGGATTTTTCCACGCTGCCCCGGTTTATTCGGGGGGATGCCCTGCGCCTGCGGCAGGTGCTGCATAATATTCTGGCCAATGCGCTGAAGTTTACCGAGACGGGCAGGATAACCATGGCGGTTTACCAGAGCGTGCGCCACGAGCAGCCGACCCTCGAATTCAGCGTGGAAGATACCGGTATCGGCGTGGATGCGCGCATGAAGAACAAATTGTTCAGCCCCTTTACCCAGGCGGACAGCAGCACCACCCGTCTCTTTGGGGGCACGGGGCTGGGGCTGATGATTTCCCGGCAACTGGTGGAACTGATGGGCGGCACGATGAGCCTGGATTCGGAACTGGGCCGGGGAACGTGTGTCTCCTTTTGGATTCCGCTGCAGGAGGCTGATTCAGCCGGACAGGAACGGCGGATATTCCTGCGCCCGCGGAAAAAGCCTGCGGACAAGCAGGCGGACACGGACCCGCGCACGGAAAATCTGATGCATTACTGCATGCAGAAGCTCGCAGCGGATGTAGAAATGGCACCCAGGGAGGAATCCTCATGAAGATTTTGATTGCGGAAGATGATGTGCTCAGCCGCACGTTCCTGCTGGAATTCCTGCAGGATTATGGCTCGTGTGATACCGCCAATAACGGCATGGAAACCATTGACAAATATCTGGAAGCCTTCAAGGCTGGCGAGCCCTATGATTTGATGTGCCTGGATATCATGATGCCCAAGGTGGATGGCCTGATGGTGCTCAAGCTGATTCGGGAGCTCGAAGCCCGGCAAAAGGTAGAAGCTGCGCGGCAGGTGAAAATCATCATGATGACGGCTATTGCCGATATGGAATACGTGGATCAGGCCTTTGAGCAGGGCTGTGATGCCTACGCTTCCAAGCCCATCGAAATCGACCAGGTGAAGGAAGTCCTGCAGGACTTGGGGCTGGTCAGCTGAATAGGAATAATCAATAATAATAAATAATGACAAAACGGTTGAAAATCAAATACAAAGTGTATATAATTAAAGTAGGGCTGTATACCTATGTAAAGGATTAAGGAATGTCTCAGGGAAAGTGAGGGATCGACAATGGGTATCTCGGCGGTGGGTGCTACGACGCTTTCGAGTTTCCCACAATTAAATCGCGAGGTTCATTCTGTGGGAATGCAGGCGACTAAAGAGCGTAGCGAACAGGCAGCGTCTTACACAAAAGTATCGAATTTTGGTACAGAAACCAAGTTGGGTTCCAGCAAGTTCCAGCAGGGGAACGACACCGTTATCAGCATCGGTGAACGGGAGACCAAGGAAATTGCTCAGGAAACTGCAGCGATTTATAAAGTTTCCAATTTCGGTACGAGCACCAAAATTGGCTCCAGTAAGTTCCAGCAGGACAATGAAAAGACCAACAATGAGGGGATGCAGAATACCTCTCAGATAATGGATAAAGCAAAGTCCTACTATGAAGTGTCCAACTTTGGCACGGAAACGAAACTGGGGTCCAGTAAATTCCAACAGCAGGTCAAGCAGATTTCTGAGCAGGGACAGTCGAATTTAGCGAAAGGCATGAAAGCAGCCCTCGATGTCACGCGCGTATCGCAGTTCGGCACAGAAACGAATCTCGGCCATAGCCGCTTCCAGCAGGCGAATGCCCAGATTAGCAATTACAAGCCTAAACCTGCTCCTGGTGGGAATATTGATATCGGCGCTTAACAGACAGTTTTTTGCCGCAAGCTTTTGCTTGCGGCCTTTTTGTTATTAGAAAACCCCTGGTTAGACCAGGGGTTCCGTAAAGCTTTAGCGATGAGTCTTTAAAGGAAAAGAAAAACCTCCCTAGAAAATAATTGTTGCGGTCCGTCAACTGCAAAATTATGAATAGGGAGGTTTTGTCGTAATGCAAAAGAACGACATCCATAGTTTATCACACACGAAATGGGAGTGTAAATATCACATTGTTTTTGCGCCGAAGTATAGGCGGAAAGTGTTTTTCGGGCAAATGAGGTATGAGATTGGAAAGATAATACGTGAATTGTGCAGATGGAAGGGGGTGAATTTACTGGAAGCTGAGGCATGTCCAGACCACATCCATATTTTGGTAGAGATACCACCGAAATTTAGTATATCGAACTTTATGGGATTTTTGAAGGGGAAGAGTAGCCTGATGATATATGAGAAATGGGGGAATATGAAATATAAGTATAGAAACAGACAATTTTGGTGTCGAGGATATTATGTGAGTACCGTAGGAAAGAACGAAAAGAAGATAGCGGAATATATAAAGCAGCAACTAAGTGAAGACCATATGGCCGAGCAGCTAACGCTAGAGGCGATAGACCCGTTTACGGGTAATCGGAAATAAGTAGCGTGTGGCGGACCGTACAAGCGCTTTTAAGCGCAGCTGGTAAAAAGAGGCCTTATAGGCCGTTAATGTAAAACCCCCGGCTAAGCCGGGGGATATTTATTT
>NZ_JNJF01000019.1:0-46348 GCF_000701565.1 Selenomonas sp. FC4001
TTTTTTTACGCTGCGGCATGATGTAATCGGTAATCTACTGGGCTGAGCCACCCCAGCTTAGCTTTGATTCTGTGCTTATTGTAATATGTGATGTAATGCCGTATAGCTCGTTCAAGTTCTTCGAAGCTGTGATAGGTATGCCCATAATAGATTTCCTGTTTTAGCAGGCCAAAGAAATTTTCCATCACGCTATTATCCAGGCAGGTGCCTTTGCGAGACATACTTTGAAAAATTCGTTCTTCCTTTAATCGGCCTACATAGCTGCCCATTTGGTAAGCCCATCCCTGGTCGGAATGGAACGTTCGACGATAAGGGCAGTCGCTGGTAATGGAAATTGCCTTATCCAAAGCAGACATAATGCCTTGTGACGATGGCCGTTTGGTGATACTAAAGCTAATGATTTCACGATTATAAAGGTCAAGGAACGGGTCTAGATATGCCTTGCGTGTAAGAATATTCCCGTTGGTGTCCATTTCATAATACTTAAATTCAGTGGTATCTGTTGTGATTTTTTGATGTGGAATACATGTATCGAAGCGGCGACGCAGCCGATTGGGAGCAATACGCCCAATAGTACCTTTGTAGGAACTGTACTTGCGGCTCTTGTGGGAGAAAGCTTTTACCTGTAGCCCTAATTTCTGGACAAGGCGCTGAACCTTCTTGCGATTGACTAAAAGGCCCTCTTTGCGGAGCTTACCCCAGATTCGACGATAACCAAAGTCCTTGTTGTTCTGCCGAATAGCTTTGATTTTTGCTTCTAACTCAGCATCCGGATTTTGGCGGTCGAATCGCTGTTGCCAATACATGTAAGTAGCTTTAGGGAGTTTTATAACTGCAAGGATGTCTTTTAATTTGAATGATCCTCGGAGACTGTGGGCGATCCTTGCTTTCGCTTCTGCGCCTCTTGCTCCAGGCGCAATCTCCTCAGTCCTTTTAAATAAGCCACCTCAATACGTAGCTTGAGATTCTCTTCTTCTAACTGCTTAAGTTTCTCATCTTGATTCATATTGCATTCTGGTGTAATACTGGCTTTATCTGGCATCTTTGGCCGCCTGCCTTTCCGTTGCGGTTTGAGACCTTCTATACCAACAGCACGATAGCGTCGAACCCAGTTAGCTAAAAGGCCCGCAGATTTCAAATTAAGTCGAAGTGCCAATCCTTGGTAAGAAATCTCTGTACTTAAATATAACTCTACAGCATTTACCTTGAATTGGAAAGAATAGATTTCTTTTTTCCTTGACCGTTGAAGGCCATCTTTCCCCATTGCTCGATATTTCCCTACCCACTCTTGAATGAGTCTTTTGGCAGGGATTTCATATTTTTTTGTTAAGGCAGTATAACCTATATCCCCGTTCAAATACTCTTGGACTACTTTACATTTAAATTCTGCACTATATTTTGCCATAAAAAGACCCCCATAAGTTAGATTTCTTGGTCTAACTTATGGGGGTCTCTACAATTGTCAGTAGGGGCGGCTCTTTCTATATTAGATGAATCACAGGGATGCGAAAGCGGAAAGAAAAACATTCTTGCCAGAAGAAATGTTTCGTGTTACACTATATGTAAATAAATTACACATTGGGTGAAAGGCTATGAAGAGAGCAATTTGGATAGCTATTGACCTGAAATCGTTTTACGCGTCCGTTGAGTGCGTCGAAAGGAACCTCGACCCACTGACTACAAATTTGGTGGTAGCGGATGAGAGTCGGACGGAAAAGACAATATGCTTGGCAGCCACTCCCGCTATCAAAAAGTACGGTGTGCCAGGGAGAGCAAGACTCTTTGAAGTGGTGCAGAAGGTAAAAATGGTGAATAGTGGCCGTAGATACTTTGCGCCCGGCAGGAAGCTGACAGGAGAGTCCTGCGATGCAATAGAGCTTGAAAAGAATCCTAATTTGGCCGTTAGCTACATCGTGGCCCCGCCGAGGATGGCACTCTACATGAAATACAGTGCCCGTGTGTATGGCGTGTATCTACAGTATATTGCAAAAGAAGATATACACCCGTATTCTATTGATGAGGTATTTATCCATGCGGGGCCATATCTCGGCACTTACAGAATGTCAGCTCATGAACTGGCCATGAAGATGGTGCGGGAAGTTCTTGAGGAAACTGGTATCACGGCCACGGCAGGGATTGGCACCAATATGTATCTAGCCAAAATTGCCATGGACATTGTGGCAAAACATATGCCGCCGGATAAAGATGGGGTGCGCATAGCCGAACTGGATGAAATGAGCTACCGGCAACGACTCTGGGCGCATACACCCCTCACTGATTTCTGGCGTGTAGGGCCAGGTACCGCAAAAAGGCTTGAGAATATGTGCCTGTATTCGATGGGTGACGTTGCAAGAGAGTCAATGAGTAAAAGGGGAGAAGAAAGGCTCTATAAGGCTTTCGGGATAAATGCTGAGCTGCTAATAGACCATGCGTGGGGTTACGAACCTTGTACTATGGAGGCCGTCAAATCATACCGCCCCATGAGCACTAGCCTGAGCAGCGGGCAGGTTCTGCACGAACCATATACGCATGAGCAGGGGCGCCTCATTGTATGGGAAATGGCCGACCAGCTCGTATTGGATTTGGTGGCCAAAAAGCTTGTGACGAATCAGGTTGTCCTGGATATCGGCTATGACATAGAGAACATTGCCCGTGGCTATACAGGTGAGATACATATAGACCACTATGGCAGAAAAGTCCCCAAGGCGGCTCATGGAACCGTGAGTCTGCCTAAGCATACATCGTCCAGCAAGAAGCTGCTGCGGGAAACACTGGCCTTGTATGACCGCATAACAAATCCTGCGTTGCTGGTGCGTCGTGTCACGGTAACGGTCGGCAGGCTTATCTATGAAGACAGTCTGGAGAACCGTAGGGAGTCCGTGGTAGAGTTCAATCTCTTTGCAGATGTGGAGGCGGAGGCTAAAAAGGAAGAAGCCAACATGCGTGAGGAAAAGCGGGAGAAATCCTTGCAGCACACTATGCTGGCTATTAGAAGCAGGTTTGGGAAGAATGCTATCTTAAAAGCGGCAAATCTTAGGAAAGAGGCTCGCACAATAGCAAGGAACAGCGAGATTGGAGGTCATAGAGCGTGAAGATAACAAGAGACATCCGAGAATATAGAGACATCATAAATGTTCCTCGTCCGGAGCCACAATGCCATCAACGGATGCCGATGGCAAAGCGGGCTGCCCAGTTCAGCCCGTTTGCTGCATTGACTGGTTATGATAAAGTAGTGGCGCAGACCGCGCAGGAACATGAGGCCAAGATAGAATGGTAAAAGTCAAGACTGGTTTATAAATACTTCTCTGATATAATGAGAACCATATGTTGGCACTTTGCGACAGGAGGCGTGGATATTGGATTTAATAACAGAATATCTTCATTTTTACATTAATAATATAGGAAATAAAGCTAATATGGGGTTAGCAGTTTCAAAGTGGGAAGATGACTTATATTTTGTCAATAATTATCGTCTCAATAAGCAAAGGTTATATAAAATCGATAAAATTCGACAAGAATAAAGAGGGATAGTTTATGCTTTTTCGTCCTAAATACAATGAGAAGTTTCCATCATTAAAGTCTATGTATGAGACTGAAAAAGAAGCCATAGAACAGTTTTGTGAGGAGACTGGAATTCAGTGTGTATGGGAAAATGATTCATTAGAAATAAGCAATCAGCCTGAAAATTGGATTATCCAGCAGTCATTAATAGATGGAACGGTTTTGTTGTATCATAAGAATACGAAAAATATCCAGCCGCATCATAAAACATATTATGAAGAGATTGAAGGATACCATTTGCAGCCGATGTTTTATATTTCCATCATATACACATTGTGCTACATATATCTACATCGTTTATGTGTACTGCAAGAACATATACCTTTTGAAGAATTGCCTTCTGTTATGCAAGATTTTATTCAGTACTACGAAAAAGAGAAAGCTAAAATCCCCAAAGAAACCAGCCGTCAAAAAAGGCATCTGCTGCTAAAGATTCGGAAACAGTCTGAAAAAAAGGCTGCTGCTTCATCTGTTCAAGAGTTGCTTAACTCATTGGAAGATGACCCATCTGGAGTATTTAAGAATATGGGGGTATAAATAATCCTCTAATTAATCAATTCGATTCCAAGATAATTTTAAAAACATAATATACAGCACCAGAAGAAATCGCTCATGCGACAGTTTTGGGGGCATATAAAGGCATGAGGCATACAACGATTGCATGTTTGTGTTATTTTTCCTCTCCATCAACAGGGATAATTGATGGGGAGGCTTTTTTGTGTGTATTAAAAGAAAACGTGTAGTGCTGGGGATTTGTTTTGGTTGGCTGTTCATGCTAATAGGGCTTATTAGCATGGAGGGGAGACTGCCACAGTATTTGGTATATAACAGCACGGCAAGTGTGCCTGTAGGCTGGTACCTGTTGCTTACGCCAAATGACATAACAAAGGGAGATATGGTGGTTTTTACATTGCCTGAAAAGATGCAGACGTTGGCAGAAGAAAGAGGCTGGCTTCCCCGGAATACAAAACTGCTAAAACGTGTAGGTGCAATACCTGGTGAAATATATGGTGTAAATCAAAGCCAGCAGTTCTATGTAGGTGGAGTTTATTGTGGTCAGGCAAGCTCTGTGGATGGAAAAGGTCGTAAGATGCCTAGCTTGAGCCATGGTGGTCATGTTGTGGATAAGGATAGCTTTCTGCCGGTAGGCGATAATCCAAAATCCTTTGATGGAAGATATTATGGGACTGTACCACTAAGCTGCGTGGAATATAAAGCCGTAATGATATTGCCGACTGGTTGGCTGATTCGATTATGGAAGTAAGGTGTATGAGATTGGGGAAGATTAGGGCATTAGCAGAATATATAGTTCAGCATAAACCAAAGGCTCTTGGGGCGGTAATCCTACTGGAAATCATAGGGATAGTCGGAATGCTGTGGTTGAATAATAGCATCTCAAATGTGCAGTTGGAGGAAGATTATCAACGCTATATGATAAATCATGACGCAGTTATTACAGAACTGAACCGTGTAGAGCTGGCGCGACAGGAAGATTTAAAACCTGTGGAGGCACTATCTTCTATGCTTATGATCATGCCAGAGCAGGTAAAATGCCGGCATATTACAATCGGAAATTTCCATAACGGCGATTGGATTGTTATGGAAGTAGATGCAGCTGAACGCAATATGTTGGAAAGCTATTTAAGCAGTCTTCGGCGAACACCAAATTTTGCAGCCATGCGTGTAGAAGATTTGGTGAATGGTGTTCGCATAACAGTGCCTATGCCGGAGGGATTTGTGTGGTGATGAGATATTGTGATTGGTGGCTGCATACGATGAAATTCGGTGATGGCCGGAGAAATAGGCTACTTAAAGGTGCTTTGCTGGTAGTGATTTTGCTGGGAATTGTTTTTGTAGTCCAAGTTATGGACTATCGGGCGACAATAGAAAAAAATAATAAGATGGCAATAGAGATGGAGACTTACAGCAAGCTTGCAGCTAAAGTTAACGATTTATCTTGCCGTGCTGTACAGTCAGAACAGGTGCCAATGGTTTTAGGAGATATCATCCAAAAAGGAAAAGACTTTGGCCTTGTAGTTAAAGCCGGTGAGAAAACGTTGTATCAGGATGATACGGCCAGCATATACGAAATTCACCTCAAAGGGAGCTGGAAGAGGACAGCAATGTATCTGGAGAATATGCAGACAAAGGATGCTTTGCTGAGCCTTCGTATGCTGGATATGCAAGGCACAGATGAAAATCTGGAGACGAAGCTGCAGGTAAAGATTTATACAAAAGGGTGATGCGTATGTGGTTGTTCTGTGGCCTGGCCTTTTGGCTGCTGGTTAATGTCGTGATGGTCGCTGTCCTCATCGTGGCTATCCGTAGGATGAAGAGGCTAGAAGACTTGGCACGCCTCAATCTGAAAACACAGTGGGACTTTGAGGCATTATTAATAAATATATTAAAGTCGGGAGGAGAGGATGGTACAAGTGAGCCCAAGGAATAAATGGATAACCGGTATATTATCCGGTACAGGAGTTGGCCTTTTAGCTGGTATTTTGCTGTGTGGTGGGCAAAGTTCTTCATGCAATGAAGATGATTTTTCTGTAGCAGAGGCAAAACCGCTTTGGCAAAACAATCCTGCTCAAGTGGTGGAACTTGCAGACTACAGCCCCTTTGCTTCGGAGAAAAGTGTACAGGGGAAAACGGTCGCCGGAGCGGAGGAGAAAAGGAAAATCATAAATATCCCAGAGAAGCGGCAGATGGCTATGGCAAGGGTATATCCAACCATACCGCAGATTCCAACAAGACATAACACAGTAAATAATAGGCCGGAACAGAATGCCTCACCCAAGCATAGTGAACCAGAGAAGAATCATTACAGCTCAAAAATAGCTTTCATCGGGGGCGAGGGTATTGAAATTAAGAACAGTCAGGGGGAATAGGGATTGGATGTGAGTAAACTATTTCTAGGGTCGCAGGAATTTAACAAGGAAGAGCCGCAAAATCCCTGCGAGTATGGTCGAAAAGTCTGGGATGATATGAACGGTAACGCCCTGAGACAGAATCATAATTTGCGGATTATGTGCATGGGGCTTATGGGGGCTTTGGTGATTGCCACCATTGGCAATGTCTATCAGGCTACGCAAAGTACAGTGGAACCCTATATCATTGAAGTGGACAGCACAACTGGTGCTATAAGGAAGGCCGGAGCTATATCGGAAATGGACTATACGCCGGAGAAGCTGGAAATTGAGTATTTCCTGGGCAAGTTCATTCAAGACACAAGAAGCCTTCCTGTGGATGGGGAGGTCTATAAGCAAAGCTGGTATGAGGCCTATGGCTATATGACTAAGGATGCGGCGGCTGCCATGTCTGCTGAAATGGAAAAGCAGGATAAGGCCGGTGACTTTGGCAAGAAACGAATTAAAGTCACCATCAATTCTATCCTGCCAGTGAATTCGGGCAGTGATTCTTATCAGGCCAACTGGACAGAAGAGATATGGGATTTGACGACAGGTACCCAAAAGACCGTAAAGATGACTGGCATATTTACCGTCACAATAATTCAGGGCAAGGATAAGAAATCATTGATGGAAAATCCATTGGGCATCTATGTGAAGGATTTCAGCTGGTCAGAAGAAAACGTGGCAAAAGACGTAAAAGACAAGGCAGGGGATAAATGATGAATCGTCATAACTGGAAGAAAAACGTATTAGTATGGGGAACGCTGGGCGTGTTAATGCTTCCGGTGGGAGCTTCAGCACAAGATGCTGCAAATGAGTCCAGCACCAGTCAGGAACAGGCTACAGGAGCCACAAAACAGGAGCTGCATGAGAGTCATAAGGAACGACAACTAAGGGAGCGGGTTCAGGAACTGGAGGCTGAACTTGAAGAAAAGGCTCGGGAACATTTGGAACTACTCTCTGAGGTAGATGAACTGAGCTCACGGCAAAAGGCTATTGAGCGTGGCGACAGCCTGTCTCATGGCTATCCTGCTACCAGCAACTATTTGGTGGAACCTGGCTATAACGAAAATCTTGGATATACCCAGGATGCTATCAATGCTCAGGGGGATTCCACCATGGTGTTCAGCTACAGCCCCAGCCAGCTCTATAAAATCTATTGCAAGCTGAACTATCTGACAGACATTGTGCTGAAGGAAGGTGAGCAGATTACCTATGTCGGCGGCGGGGATACAGGCAAATGGATGCTGGATGCCTCGACCGTGGAGGGTACGCCGCATATTTATCTGAAGCCCATAGCCAAGGGAGCTATGACCAATATCATAATCAACACAACACACCATACCTATCAAGTGCTGTGCAGTGAAGGAGACTGGTATAACCCGATTATCAAATGGTCATATGGCAGCGAGAATATCATGAAGAGTATCGCCAGCCAAAAGGCTTTTGATAGGACGGTCAGCGGCGTAGTGCAGTCGCCGGAGAACTTGTCCTTTGATTATCGTATCCGGGGAAATGCAGCATGGAAGCCGGAGCATGTTTTTGATGATGGCCGCAAGACATTTATTCGTTTCAGCAAAAGCTTTAAGAAGCTGCCGGTGCTCTTTGTAAAAGAAAAAGGGCATAAGGAAGCGATGCTGGTCAATTACCATATCAAAGCCAATACTTTGGTGGTGGAGCGTACCTTTAGCGAAGCAGAGCTACGGATGGATGGCGAAAAGATAAGAATTACGAAATCCGGGAAATAATCTGGGGGTGGTGATTTGAGTTCGTTTCAGGATTTGAAGGATGGCCTGTCTAAAAAGATGACAGCCATAAAAGCCAGAGAAGGGAAGTCTGACCTTAACAACCCTTCCATGACTGAGGGGGTAAACGAGAAGGCTTACGGCATAAGAAAAAAGGTTATATATGGGATTGTACTCTTTCTCGTATGTGCGTTCATCGGCTTTTCCTATGCCAGTATGGGTGATGATGCGCCAAAAGAGAAAAAGCAAAACCAGTCGGAACAGGCTGCGGATGCCAAGAATATGGTAAACAGCGACCGGCAGCTGCAGCAGATGAACAACAAAGTGAAAAATCCAAATGGCATGAGTCCTAATGCGGCTCCGCCTATGGATGGCGGCAAAGGCAATAACAATACGGCACAGAATAATTCGCATGGCAATGGAGATCCGGCAGGCGGAAGCCGGAACGCGGATAACAACCAAAGTTATTCGGCTAAATACCCAGTGATTCCCCAGAGAAGTTACAGCAATCCGTACCCTGTTTTGCCACCAGCAAGTCCTGTGCAGGCTACAGCAGTGCAGCCTGCGCCTAAACAGGTAAAGGATAAGGATGAGTATGGTGCTGCGATTGCTTTTGCAGATGGCACCTATGGAAAAGGGAATAGCTCCGTTGAACGGCCAACGGGCACATCAGTGAGCGATACTGCAGGTAATAATAGCAATCTTAAACAAATGGCTGCGGATAACCGGGCCGTAACTGCATATACGGAGCCAACGCCTGATAGCTTGCAGGCGGGTACGGTAATTCCGGCAGTGTTGCTTACTGGAATCAATACCGATGTTGGTGGTCAGGTGATGGCGCAAATTGAAAGTGATGTATATGACTCCTTAACAGGCACCAGACGCCTGATTCCTGCGGGAAGCAGGCTGGTTGGAAGTATTGCCCAGGGGGCAAAAGAAGGACAGAACCGTGTAGCTGTTACATGGCAGACGCTCATACTGCCATCTGGAGGAAGCTATATGCTGGGCGGCTCTATGATAGCTGCAGATTTAGCCGGTTATGGGGGCATACCCGGAAGGGTGAATAATCATAGTGGCAGTCTCTTAAGAAGCGGATTTTTTACTTCAGCAGTGGCAGCATTAGGAGCTATTGCCAGCGGTAATACATCTACGACAGCAAATACGTATACTGCAGGCCAGCTGGCTGCACAAGGGGCTATGAGCAACCTTATGAATACGGCGTCGGCGCTTATTCAAAAGGGGATAAATAATTCTGGCATTACGATTACAGTGGAAGCCGGACGAGAGTTTATGGTCTATGTAACTATGCCAATCCAATTTAATCCATACTGATGAATAAAGCTGCCATATGAGTGTCGGGGTGCGTAAGGCACCCCTTTTTTACTAAGAAATAAAGCTGTGTGATGGGAGGGTAAAGATTGAGTACAGCGGTAAATGATATTGATGTAGATGCCAGAAGACATAAAGTCAAGGTGGTATTTATCCTGATGGCTGTATTTGCCCTGCTGGGCATGGAAGCAGCAACAATAAGCATCGCCAATGATTGTGGTTATGATAGTTCTTTAGGGCGCTGTCTGATGCTTGGGGATTACCATATCTATGGATTCTGGAACTACTGGCTCTGGAGCTATAGCAGAATTGGTTCGCTCATACCGGATATTATCCTGCGAGGAGACCGATGGTTCTATGGCTTCATGCTGGCCGGGGGCTTAATGAGCTGTGTTTATATAAAAAATGCCAGAAGGCTGATAACCCACGGATCGGCCCAGTGGGCCAGTGCCAAGGATATTGAAAAAGCAGACCTTACAGGAAATACTGGCGTAATCTTAGGCATCAATCCCTATACCCATAAGCTGATGCGGGATGACAGTTCGGCACATATATTGCTGCTTGCTCCCACGCGCAGCGGAAAAGGTGTATGCGTAATTATTCCTACCTGCCTCACCTGGACACATTCAATTTTTGTCACGGATGTTAAGGGAGAGAACTGGATAAAAAGTGCCGGGTATCGGAAAAAGTACATGGGACAGAAATGCATCAAGTTTGAGCCGCTTAATAATGATGGCAGTTCTGCCAGATGGAATCCCCTGTCCGAAATCCGCATGGAAACACCTTATGAGGGAAGTGACGTGGATACCATAAGCGGTATTCTCGTCAACCCAAAAGGTGAAAATAAGGATGGGGATTACTGGCCACAGGCAGGCAAAGCCCTGCTTAAGGCAGCGATAATCCATCACTTATACTGGTTTAAGAGGGAAAAAAGGCCGCTGCCGAATCTGACCAATATCCTGTCCTCGGTATCAAACCTCACAGAACTACTGGCATCCATGGGGTCTTATGCCCATATTACGGTGGAGGAATTCTTCAGAAGTCCCAATGTGTTTCAAATCTGCTATGGGGAAAACTATATCACGGATTTTTCCAGTTACAATACGGCACTTTCTGAACTTGCCGGTCGGGAGATACGGCTGACTTCCGTAGATGAGCTGAAATCTGAATTGAAAAAATATCCATTCAAGGGAGCAAGGGAGGAACGTCTGGAAAAGAAGATTACCCAGCTGGAGGATAGCCTATCCCAACTGGAGGCTGAGGAAGAGAAGATAAGCGCCCAGCAGGAAGAAGCCGATATGGCTTATGAAGAAGCTGACTTAAAGGCCGATGAAGGAAAGGCGCGGGCCTTGGAG
Organism: Selenomonas sp. FC4001; assembly: GCF_000701565.1. Lineage (NCBI taxonomy): Bacteria > Bacillati > Bacillota > Negativicutes > Selenomonadales > Selenomonadaceae > Selenomonas > Selenomonas sp. FC4001. Next base: position 10,900 of record NZ_JNJF01000019.1, read on the forward strand.
CTTCAGGAAAAGCTTGCCAGAGGAGAAATAGCTGAGGCTGATTCCATAGCTGCTGATAATGAGGCGGGTAAACTCATAAAAGAAGCCATGCATTGCAAGGCAATGGCCGAGAAGGCTGAGCGTATGATGAAACAGCTTGCTCTGAGAAAGGCTGACCTAATGGAACAGATAGATGTTCTTAGGCAAAAGCTGGCCGGGGAAGAAACTAGCGACAGCGTGGATGGCACGGAAGAAAACCATAACAGTACTGGCGGGGAAAAGATTGATTTCAAGGACGGTGGCAAGCCGTGGTATAAGCTCTTGGTACATCCAAAGGTTCTGGAATGTGCCCAAAGCCTTCTTCCAAAGGTTAAAAGTGCCGGCGGCGAAATCAGCGGTATCCAGTCTACGGCAGCAACTTGCCTGAATCTTTATCAAGACCCGATTGTGCAGGAAAATACCAGTACCTCGGATTTTCTGGTCGAAGATTTGCTCAATCCTGCCCAGGCAGTATCTTTCTTTCTGGTAATCCCGCCTAATGACTTGGAACGGCTGACACCATTGGTGCGGCTGTTGATAAATATGATGCTCAACAGACTTATTCGGGATATGAAGGATGAGCATACTGCAGGTGTGAAAAGGCAGCGACTGCTTATGATGCTGGACGAATTTGCGCAATTTGGCCGGTTTGAAACCATAGAGACGGCAATGGCGGTATGTGCCAGCTACGGGATTAAGATGTGTATCGTTACCCAGACCATAACCCAGCTGTACAAAAGTTATACCAAAGACCAGGCGATAATGGGCAACTGCCATACCCAAGTTATTTTTACGCCCAATCAGGACGGCGGTGTAACGGCCAAAAACATTTCAGAGGCCTTGGGCAATGAAACCATCATTAGTGAGAATAAGAACGATGGTGGAGGCGGACTTTTCAAGGGCAGCACATCAAAATCGGGAATTGGCAGAAGGCTTAAGATGCCGGAGGAAATTGCCAGAATTCCTTTTGAGCGGGAGATTGTCATGTGTGCAAGGCATAACCCCATCTATGGGGAAAAATTGCTCTACTACAAAGACCATCGTTTTAAGGAGCGGGCAGCTATACCTCCGCCGGTCTATAGCGATACGGTACGGAAGGTAGCAACATTCCGCGATATTGAGACCATGACAAGGCCGATTATGCAAGAGATGCGCTTGGCTCAAGAAAAGGTTCGATTGGCTAAGGAAATCACAGAGTAGATTTTGTGGTGGGGTAATTTGTCGGTTTAGGAAGCAAAGGAGATAGCTATGCTTACAGAGGCAGTGAAGATTGTGTTCGATTCGAGATATCCAGATAAGATTCAGTATGAGCTGGTCAAGACAGAGATGGATATGCTGACACCAGCTAATGAGTTTAGCGCAGACGAACTGGAGGGGGCGATAGATTATTTTATCGACCATACGGATAATGACGAACTTAGGGCAAAATTTATTAAGGCCAAGGAAAAGCTCCCGGAATATCTTGCCTTGAAGAAAGCAGGAAAAGTATGAAGATAATTGGCAAAAAAGAACGCAGGGCGCGAAAGATTGCAAGCATTGAGAGTAAGCTCCGGGAACGCGGGATGCGGGTGCTCAGCGGCAAGAAAAAAGATAAAGTACATACGAGAAATTTTGCTGGCGGCAAGGGGGCATAAGTTGTGGCCAAAAAACAGGAAGCTATAAAAAGAGCCCTGGGTACACTGGAATATACCCTGGGCTTTGAGATTATGAATTTTTTGCAGGACAAGGACGTGAACGAGATTATTGTTAATCCCGATACAAAAATATGGGTGGATACCTTCTCCCAAGGGCGCGTGCTGACCGACTATACCTTGGATTCCGGGAAATCAGAGCAGATTATCTATCAGGTGGCGGATTTAACCAATACGGTTTGTTCGGCCAGTAAACCGACATTGGGAGCTGAACTTCCCGATGGCAGCAGATTTCAAGGATTCCTGCCGGATGTGGTAACAGCACCAAGCTTTATCATCCGCAAGCATACGGAACGTAAGCTCACGCTCGTAGATTATGTGAATGATGGTGTGCTTACCCCAAGGCAAAGGGATATTATCCTTGAAGCAATCCGGGACAGGAAAAACATCATTGCAGCAGGAGGAACCAAGACGGGGAAAACCACGTTCCTTAATGCAATACTGGCAGAGATATCTAAGAGCGATGACCGGATTGTGCTGCTGGAAGATACGCGGGAGCTAAAATGCGCGGCCAGAAATTATTTATCACTGAAGGTTACGGAAAACTGCAGCATGAACGATTTGCTCCATGATACTCTGCGGGCCACCCCGGATAGGATTGTAGTTGGAGAGGTTAGGGGCGATGAGGCATTGGCGCTCCTTGATGCGTGGAACACCGGTCATGATGGTGGCTGCTCAACGGTACACAGCAGTTCTGCCATGCTGACGCTTAGGCGGTTGGAACAGCTGGTTTCAAGGGTGTCGGTAACGCCACAGCAAGAAACTATTGCCGGGGCTGTGGATGTGATTGTTTATCTGCGGCGCAAAGGCACTGGACGAATCGTTGAAGAAATTCTGAGCATTGATGGATATGATGGGGAGAAAGGTCGCTACATTACCCACGAACTAAAATGATATTTCAAAATACTACTTTGGTAGTCGGGGGGCGTAATTGCTACCTTTGAGGGATTGTTTTCACTATCATCAAGAAGTAGAATAGCATTTTCACTTGGGGAAGTGATAACACATACATACACTTTCAAGAGTGGGGAAGCTCGCAGGTAAAGGAAATACGAATATAAAAACGCAGGTCGATGGCCTGCGTTTTTGCGTGTAAAAGAAAAAGTTGTAGGAGATATAGGTTAATTTAATCTGCTTTTGGAAGCGTATTATTCATGCTTCCAATATTCTAGGGAAGTTTTTTTTCAAAACGGAACATGCCTTCAGGGAACTGGTCGCCAGAAGGTTCATTTGTATCACGAGGGTCAGGATGATGACTGTTGAAGAATTCAACGATATGGAATCCGCAGCGGTTGACGTAAAAGTGGATGTTGCGTTTTTCAAAGTAAGGAGTTACCGTCTCCCAGACCTTGACGGCAGGATACATTCGTTCTATTTCACACCAGGCTGCATAACCGATTCCTTTGCTGTGAGCTTTAGGGGAAACAAACAGAATCTCCAGTTCCCCATGGCAGCCTTCTACTTTTACAATAATGCCGCCGACAGGCTGACCATCCTGCATGATGCGGTAGGCAGTGCCATTATCTATGGATTCCTCGATAGTGGCGAGGGAGATGATTTCATCATCTTCCTCAAAGTGATTGTCGCGGAGTCCGAATTCTATCATGGCTCCATAGTTGAAGGCTTCCTGATTATCACGGATGAACTGTTCCCTGTCATCTGCTTGCAGGGGGAGAAGTGATATCTTCATATTTTTCATGGTAATCACCTTGATTTCAGATTATATTTTACAGGTATATTATACTGACGGGGAAAATGAACTGTCCATAAAAGGATATTAACAAAGACAAAGAATTGACATCTCTAATGCTACGAACTTGCAAGTTGCATGTTTGTGGCATTTTTTTTTGCATGTAAAACCTAAAATGAGACGAGAAGAAGTGTTTTTCCTATATCTATGATGGGAGGAAGCAAGATGAATGCGAAGTATTTTGGGAAAAAGATGCTCAATAATGGCTGGCAGTTGGTTAATAAAAATAAGGGGATGCTGATGGGCATGGGGCTGATGGCGATTTCCAGCCAGTGCATGGCATCTACCACTATGCCATGGGATAGTGGTATCGATAGCTTGAAAGCCAATCTTACAGGGCCGCTGCCGCGTGCTGGTGCGGTTATTTCTATTGCAACGGGTGGTGCCCTGTATGCTCTGGGGCAAAGTGATATTTCACGGATGGCCATGAAAGGAGCCTTTGGTACTGCCATTGCATGCGGAGCTGCGACACTGGCCGGACTTTTTGGGGCAGACAATGTTTCCGGTTGTTTGTTTTTCTGATGTGAGGAGCGAGTTCATTGTCGAATGATAAAAAGCGGATGGAGTTTAAGTTGCCGTTGTTTAGTGCCCTCACAGAGCCAGTACTTCTTATGGGCGCACCGCCTTTTATGATTGTATTCAACATCTGTGTTGCCGGGGTTTTTGTATTGTCGTTTCATTTTTTCTGGGTTATTCCATTAAATATTGCCATCCATGCTGCAACGATTTATGTAACCAAGCAAGATGCAGATGCATTTGAATGCTTGAGAAGTTATATGCAGCAAGGCCGGACATATAACGTTTGATGGAGGTTAAATATGCTGGAAGATTATCGGCAGGATTACAGTAAGGTTTATTCCTGGCTATCTTGGGGCGGTCTTATATTGCCGGAAGTGGTAAGAAATAAGGATGGTTCATTGATGGGATTTATCCGCTATGGAAATTCGAGTGAAGAAACCGTGGAGGGTTTGCACTTAAATTTTCCTAAAGGCTGGAGCATATGGCTGGATCAGCACCATTTCCTTGGCGATGATTCAAACACCCTTTGCCTTTCGTGGAATCCAATCCACAAAAACAGGAACAGTTCTGCAGATAATCTCTATGAAGGCATTTGCAGAGGAGAAGAGGGTGATGCGGAGTATTTTCGTAAGGTGCTGCAGAGCATTGGAACTCAGATAGCTTCCTGTAAGGCTGGCAGTCATGTGCTGGAGCTGGAAGAAGTGCTCTCATACCTGAAAAGTACCTTGCATATGCAGGCCTGTGAACTTGCCATGCCTAAAATTCCTCTTTATCTGGATGCTGTGTTATCAAGGGATATGGCATTTAAGGTCTATTCTCCGGATGGCCCGGACAAAAACCGTCTAACCATCCGGGACAGAGAAATTGTGGTTGCAAGCATTAAGGAAAACCTATCTCAGAACACTTTGGATATGGTTCTAAGAGCATTTCGCCAAATGAACTACAGGTTTTGCCGACGGGTTTTGTTTATGCCAGAAGATAACCTTCAGCATGAACTAAGAAAGCTGACACAGAGCTGGTGCCCACAAAGACAGACCATTCGGGATTATATGCTGGCCAAGCAAAAAGGGAATGGCGGCATGATAAGCAACACACTGGTATTTGCTTTAGATAAAGATAACTTAAATGATTACCGGCAGTATATCCGTGAAATAATGGAGGCCGTAGAAATTCCTTTTGTGCTGGAGAGTTATAACAACAAGCCATGCTGGTGGGGAACTCTTCCGGGGATGTTCCGGGCTAACGGCAGGATACTTCCCAGTCATGTAAGAGACTGGCAGGATTTTTTATGCTTGAAAAGCAGGGGTGAAGTACGTGTACAGGCTTGATTTATTCAGGCGTAAAGGCAAAAGCATTGCCTCCCTGATGCCTTACGGAATGATTATAGACGTTAAAGGCACAGGAGTGGTCATCAATAAAAATGGCTCCTTTATGACCGTATGGAAATACAGAGGCCCTGATTTGGACAGCGCATTGCAGGAACATCTGGCAATTATTACAGCACAGCTCAATAGCGCCTTGATGGTGCTTGGCTCTGGGTGGGTTATCTATATGGAGGCGCAGCGTCTGCCGGATGCCACTTATGACAAAGATGTATGTTTTCCCGATGCGGTTACAAAACTCATCGATGATGTACGGCGGGATAATTTTACTTCTGGGAGGTTCTTTCGTTCCGAGTATTATTTTTCCCTTTGCTGGCTGCCTCCAAGCGACAATGAAGGCCGTCTAAAGTCGATGCTCATAGAAGGTCATGATGAGCATACGGTTACGGTGGAAGAGAACCTGCAAGACTTTATGGAAATGGCAGACAGCCTTTGCCGGATATTTAAGGAGCTGGAAATTCCTGCAAAACTCTTAGATGAAAAAGGGCTGGCTACCTATTTGCATAGCTGCGTATCCGATAACAGGCGGGTAATCAAGCCGCCTAAGGATGAATTCTGTGACAGCTATCTCTATGATGCGGACCTAATCGGTGGCAACGCTCCAAAGCTTGGGGAAAAACATCTGAAGATTGTGGTGCCGAAGGCTTATCCCAAATCCAGTGTGTTCGGGATGCTTAATAACCTGAACCGGCTGAATTTCCCTTATCGCTGGGTGACAAGATTCTATCTGCTGGATAAAACAGAAGCAATCTCGAAGCTGGATACCCGAAAGACACGCTGGAAGGGAAAGATGGAGTATTTTTCTTCCACGGTGAAGAGGCTTATCTTCAATTCACCGCCGCAGGCCAGCGATATCAATGAGAATGCCGTTGAAAAGGTAGAAGAAGTGCAGGAGGCGCTGAGAAGTGTAGATGCTGGAGACGTTGGCTATGGCTATTATTCCACGGAAGTAATAATCGCGGAGGCGAACTACGAAAGAGCCTGCTTGTATGCCAAGGCCGTGGAAGATGTTTTTAAGAGCCAGATGATGAAGCCAAAGATAGAAGATGTCGGTTCTGTGGATGCATGGCTAGGCAGCCTGCCGGGAAACTTCCATCACTATTGCCGCCGCATTTATGCATCTACGGGTAATCTGATCCACATGATGCCCTTATCGGATATATGGTCAGGGCAGAAACGCAATGAGCATTTATCGGGGCCGGCACTTATCTATACCCGCAGCGATGGGGCAACACCATTCCGCATGAATCTTCATGTAGGGGATGTTGGCCATACTTTGATTGTCGGCCCAACCGGTGCAGGCAAGAGCGTCCAGCTCAATATGATTTCCGCGCAGTTCCGCAAATATAAGAATGCTCAGGTATTCATCTTCGATAAAGGTGGTTCCAGCCGTATCCTTACGGAAGCTGTTGGCGGCAGGTATTTTGAACTGGCCAGCAGCAGGAATGGTCTATCCTTCCAGCCGCTGGCAGGGATAGATGACGATGATGAACGTATGTGGGCAGTAGGCTGGATAACGGATTATCTGGAGTCCGTACATGTAGAAGTCACGCCGGAGATGAGCAAATACATATCCGAGGCCTTATCTTCCATGAAGGCACTTCCTAAAGAGCATCGGACTATGCTTACCTTATGCACCAGTATCCAGAATCAGGAACTGAAGACAGCATTGAGGCCTCTTACAATCGAAGGAGATTACGGCAGCATCTTTGATGCCTCAGCAGATGATTTGGATTTTTCTTCATGGCAGGTTTTTGAGATGGAAAGCCTTATGAATAACACGCCAAAGATAGTTGGGACTACTCTTCTTTATATTTTCCATCGGATTGAAGAGGAGATAAAAATGGATGACCGTCCCTGCCTGCTAGTACTGGATGAATCTTGGGTATTCCTGGATAATCCTCAGTTCGCATCCAAAATCAGGGAGTGGCTGAAAGTGCTCCGTAAATCCAATACAGCGGTGGTATTTGCAACGCAGAGCCTTGCAGATATTGTGGCCAGCCCCATTGTGGCAACCATTCTGGAATCCTGTCCAACGCGTATTTTCCTGCCCAATAAAGATGCATTGGATGATACGCGCACAGGCAGCGATAAGCCCAGTATGAAAGAGATGTACCAGTCTTTTGGCCTCAATGAGCAGCAGATTATGATGCTGGCTAAGGCCATTCCAAAGCGGGAGTATTATTATACCTCCCCGTTAGGAAACCGGATTTATTCGCTGGATTTAAGTCCAATGGAACTAGCATTTGTTGGTGTAAAGACAGAGGATATCCGTATGGCTGAAAGAATCATAGCCGAGCGTGGACGGCAGGACTTTGCTGTAGACTGGCTTCGGTATAAAGGCTTGGAAAAATATGCAAGTCGGCTGGAAAACATTATGACAGAGGGAGGCGAGCTATCTGCTAAAGAAAATCCTTATGATGCTATTGGGGCTGATGCTTTTGCTGGGCAAAGCATCTAATCCTGCTTTTGCCTATGACGATAAGACCATAGTTTATGGCGAGGTCGCAGGAAGGATAGGGACAACAGAGGAAGCAGCATGGCTTACGGATGCGATTATGTATGCCGGAGCTTTATATGGAGTAGATCCCTTATTACTGGCTGCGGTCATGGAAGCGGAAAGCGGCTTTTCGGCAGGTGCGTATTCGGGGGCTGGAGCATATGGCTATATGCAGCTAATGCCTGATACAGCATCAGGTATTGGAGTAGATAGGTATAATCCCTTGGAAAACATATTGGGGGGAGCTGCTTACCTGCGCCAACAGATAGATAATTTTGCCGGAGATGGCGAATATGGTGTGACTGAAGCTGTAGCGGCATACAATGCGGGAGGTGGTGCCGTAGAACGCTATGGCGGTGTGCCACCATACGCAGAAACGGTAAACTATGTGGCTAAGATTGCGAACATCTATGAAAAGCTCCTACAGGAGACGGCATTTTAAGATTGGGGACACCTTGCGATGATGGGGAGGGAAGAACATGCTGAAGAGCAAAGCAAAAAAAGGTGCAGCTTGCTTATTGGCTATGGCAAGCTTTATGTGTCTGGCACCAAAGGCAGAGGCTGCGGTATTGGTATACGATGCGCAAAATGTGGAGCAGGCCATAAGGACAGCCATCACAACAGCAAACATATTGAGTAACGAGGAAAAGCAGCTGCTCCTGCAGATTCTGAATATGAAGAGGCTAGATGCATCTATCCTTACGAAGTATCTGGAAAAAATGATTGCCTTGGAGCGATATCCGCTGGATGAGCGGGAGGCCCAGATTGGCGTTTTGTCCCCTAAATCCACTACCGATTCATTCTGGCAAAAGAACTTCCGCAACATTGAGGCCGTTATTAATGGCAAAATGACCGTGATGGATGCCTATTATGCCGGTCAGGCTGCTTACAAGGCGGAAGCGGATACCAATAATGATACGGTAAAAAATGCAAGGCTGACACAGGATTTGACCGAGGACTTATCCAAGCAGGCCATGACAGCCCTTGAAGCTTCCCAAAATGCGGAAGGCAATCTGCAGGCTGTGCAGGCGGGAAATCAGGTTATGGGGGTAGGGGTTATGTCGCTTATTCAGGGCAATAACCTGCTATCCAGCATGACCGCTGCCCAGGCCGTGAAGAATCAAAGGGAACTGCAGGAAGAAGTCACTGCAAAGCGTATTAACGAAAGCACGGCTGAAAAGCTTAGCAAGGCTACGCAGAATTGTGGCCTTACGGCAATGAGTTACGAGGAATTTCGGCAAAAGATGGGTGAGTACTGATGAAAAAGCTTGGCTGGGCATGGATGCTCCTGATTATGGCGTGGCTTATCCTGCCGGATATTGCAATAGCAGCCGATTCTAGTGCCCTGGCATGGCGTACCCCTCTGGAAGCACTCAGGGATAACATCACCGATAAGGTGGTACCGGCGGTACTGAATATCATGATTGCCGTCACGGGCATCATGATTATGTTTGGGGATAGCAATCACAGGCGTATGCTGAATATCGTTTTGGGAACGGCCATGGCAGCGCAGATATACTACGCCCTAAAAGCATTTGGATTGGGAGAAATCCTTAATCCGGCGGTATCTGTTGTCGTAAATCCGGTAGACCTGACATCGATTAAAATAACCGATAATGTCGAAGATTTTAACCCCTTAAGTGGCTTCATGCGCCAGTTTATCCATATCGTAGATAACGGCTCAACTGTACTTGTAGGTTACGCTTTAGAGCTTATGGGCTTTTTGGTGGTTATTGATGTGGCTGTTGCTCTTGTACTGGGGCTTGCTAATGAAGATAAGATTCGCTATATCACAGTAATTGTATTGAAAGTTGGTTTCTTTATGTTTCTCATCGAAAACTGGGTAGGCGGAAATTACCAGATATGCCATGCCATTATGTCCAGCTTTGAAAAATTGGGCTTTCTGGCTTCCGGTACTGGGAACATGTACCTGCCGGACAGCATAGTAAAAAATGGTATGCAATCCTTCAGTGCGATTTGGAGCAATATTTCTCTTTTAGGTATGTCCAGCCTGGGTGCATTAATTGGGGATTTGGTTATTGCCTTTACGGTACTTTTTGCCACATTCTATACCGGGTTGGAAATGTTCATGGTCAGAATTTGTTTTTGGACGGTTTCTTTGATATCCGTTGTATTATTGCCATTTGCCATGTACGAGCGAACAAGTTTTCTGGCCGAAAAAGCCATAGGTGCTGTATTTGCACTAGGGGTTAAAGTGGCGGTAATTGCCTTTCTTACGGCAGTGACCTGTCCGCTACTGGCTACATTTTCCAAGCAAATAAGTGACCAAGCGGCTGCCAATAATGATTTGCTGGAGCTTAGTGCGCTCTTACAGTTAACATTGGCTTGTCTGATGATAGCCTTAATGGTGAAGAAAATCCCAGAGCTGGCGCAGGGACTAATTTCCGGTAATCCATCGCTTACCTCCGGCGATTTTTACGATGCAATGCCCAATCCTATTAGAGGAACTTCCAGAGCCATGGCCTTTGCAGGCAGTGCCTATGGTACCTATAAGATGGCTACAAATATGGAAGGCGGCGGCACCGCAAGAAAAGCTGATGGAGATACCTCGTGGCTGTCCCAGACGACAGGCACTTTAAGGAATATGGCCTCCATTGAATGGAACCGCTATAATCCTTTCCTGGCTGAAGAACGTGAAGCTGAGCAGGGAATCCGTTATATGTACAGCATGAGAGCCAACAGCCGGGATATTGATGATACGGCGCATGGCCGAAATGATGTGTATGATGAGCAGGGAAATCTCTCTCATAACCATTTATATGCTGCAACCAACGAGCACAACGGCGCTCATAACCGGGATGGTTCGATGGTTAAAGATGGCAGGGGGACAAACCTTACCCATGGCTGGACTCCGGCACCTAAGACGGATGAGCAGATGGATAGGAACTCAGCAGAGAAAATCGATGCCATATATGACAACTTTAACCGGAAATTCAACAACAAACGAAGATGAGCATAAGAGACAAAAAAGAAGTGATGCGGAAAGGCATCACTTCTTTACTAGGAGGAAATATAAAAATTGAGGGATTAACGGACGTATTTTGGATCATAACCAAGGCAGTGGCCATGTTCATCCCACTGCCAGCCGTAGCCTTCTCCACGGGAACAATGAGGGCTGAAGGGGGGCTTGCCCCAGAGGTTATAAAAGAGAAAATCAATCGTGTCAAAGATGGCATAGCGGATAAGATGAAAAAGGAAAATGCCACCGAAAAATAAGAGTGCCAGCAAAGCTATGACCAGAATCGAGATAAAAAGAATTTTCATGTCGCTCGCCTCTAGTAGTTAATCAAAATAAATGCTATGCTCTTAGCTATTTTATCACATGGAAAAAGGGAAGTGTTGCTCAGGATGTTAATAAAGTGGTTAATAATTTTGGTGCTGATGGTTGCAGGGCATTTCGGCACCGCCGGGGCAGCACCGGCCTATCATTCCATGATGAATCCTGTGGAAGGAGAACTGGAAGTTACCTCCGATTTTGGCTGGCGCACCCATCCCATATACGGGACGCAGAAATTTCATTCAGGAATAGATTTTGGCTATGACTATGGTATGCCCGTCCATGCTGCAAGCAGTGGTACAGTTACAACGGCTGGCTGGGTAAGCGGCTATGGATATCTGGTAGCGATTGATCATGGCAGCAGCATTGAAACTCTTTATGGCCATAATGAGATGCTGACGGTCACTGCCGGCCAGACGGTACAGATGGGCGATGTTATAGCCTATGCCGGCTCTACGGGTAATTCTACCGGCCCTCATTGTCATTTTGAGGTCAGGCTTAACGGTGAGCCGGTAAATCCATGGGATTGGCTTTCCGGCACTCCGCCATCTGGAGCCGGAGGCATGATGATGGATGAAGATATAGTGGCAGTAAATTACGATGCCTATTATGACTTTTGTAAGCCCATCCGTGAAATGACGGAAAAGATAGCCGAAGTATGTACCAAAGGTCTCAGGATAATACAGGATAACCTTCGGTGGCTGTTCTGGGCGCTCATGACCATAGATATTGCCCTCCAAGGCTTGGGGATGCTGCTGGGAGAGGATAGGAATGCCATCTACATCAGCAGGTGGCTGGCCTCCAAGTGCATATTCTATGGTTTCCTGACCTATCTCTTTTGGCACTGGGGCGATTTAGCCAATATCCTGAGGGATTACTTTGTTACGATGGGGGCATTTGCCACGGGCAATGATTATGCAACAGCAGGAAAGATTTTATCTGACCCGGCTGCAATTGTGGAAATCGGAGCAAGATATGTAGGCCCCATCTTTGAATATCTGGGTACTATGTGGGGAATAAGCATAATGTTCCATTTGCCCACGGTGATTATCTGCTTGCTGACCATCATCTGCGTGTTGGCATGCTTCTTCTATATTGGCATCATGATAGCTATGGCCTATATTGAGTTTTACTGCACCGCATTATTTAGTCTGCTGGGCTTTAGCTTCACGCCGTTTCAGGGAACAAGAAGTTTTGGTGCTACGGCTATAACTGGCCTCGTGATGAGCACCATAAAACTCATGGTGATGACGGTTACTGCGTTGCTGCTTGTGGTGGCGTTAAAAGATTCCGTGCCCAAGGATTATTTTGATACATCCGTGCAATCCGTGGCTGCAGGCGGCAATTTCCAGTCGGTAGAAGAGTTTGCCGCAGCAATCCGTCAGGTTGAGACAGGAGGCTGCGAAGATCCCTATCATACGCCGTCAGCAGATGGATATGGCTATGGAGCTTATCAGATAAGCTATAGCAACTGGGAAAGCTGGTGCGCTGAAGCTGGGATTAACCCTGCACCGGATATGCCATGGCCGCCGGAAGTACAGGATGTGGTGGCCAAGCATAAGATGCAGGTACTCTATGAACAATATGGCAATTGGCATGATGTGGCTATTGTCTGGAATGCAGGTTCCGTTGTTTCCTGGGATGAAGCTTACTGGCAAAAAGTTATAAATAGTGGCGGCACGAGAATAGAAAAGACAATTAAGCTTACGGTTCTCCTAAAAATGATGCTGGTGGCACTTGCCGCTATGATATTTGGTCACGAGGACTGTAAGGTGATTATGGAGCTGTTTGCGGGTTATGGTTTCCGCTTCAAACGGCAGGGAATGATAAGGGGGTTCCGGTTATGAAGATAGCTCACGTTGTGGCAGCTGGTGTTATGGTTATGTTTCTGGGTTTCGGAGCAGTATCTGAAGCATATTCTGTTCCTGGCGTAGACAGGCCCTATGACCCGGCCAACTATTACAGCATAGACAGCATATCTTACGAAGACAGTGCGCCCTCACCGTTTGCGCTGCGCGAGATTATGCAGGGAAACGTCTATGACTATACGCGGCATATCAAGAGCATCCTCTTTGGCGATAAGTTTGAGGGATGGCTGGCAAACCTGATGGACAGCAATATGCGCTGGCTAAGGGATATGCTGGGGCTGGGAAATAGGGGGAGTTCTGTTTTAGCTGAAATTGAAAATGGCAATAAAGACTTTGGCATCCCGGACTGGCTACAGGGAGATAATTATTTTGTGAATTACAACAGCAAATGGCTGAGAACCGGCTATGACAGCAATGATAAGTATGGCTGGATGGCCAAGATATTTGCCGAAGGGATTGAAAATGCCCGGAAAAACCAAGGGGATTTGGAAGAGCGGATGGGAACACTGAATGACATCCTCGAAAATTCGCGGGTGGCAGAGGGCAATATGGAAGCTATGCAGTCCGAAACACAAATGCAAGGCCTTATGGATAGCGAAATCACAAGGCGCAGCAGGCTGCTTGCTAACCATGCTCAGGTACAGGCCGCAGGCGACCAGCTGCGGCTGGATAAAGAGCGGCGGGCAATGCTCGCGGAAGACCGGGTGATGACATTCAAAATCATGGACAGGAACAATATGACGGAGCAGGATAGTGCGGTAGGCATAAAAGAAGGCAGTGGCTTTAAGAATTTTTAAGGGGAGCTGAAATGCTGCCGGGGATATTCTTGAAAATATTTTTCCCATATGCAGGATTCAGGCATAGAAGGTAGAAACTTCAATCGAAGAGGTAGTATGCGTGATTGGAGGAAAAACGTATGGATAAAGCCACGATTAAGGAAAAAGTCGAAGCGATGATTTCAGCTCCCAGCTGCTGTGCTGAGCTGAAGACGGCAGGCGAACGGTATCTAAAAGCCATCGGTACGCCCGAGGAGAAAGATGAGGCCAAGAAGCTATTAGACGAGATAAAAATGGATGTATGCACCATTGACCAAGTAATTGAGCTTTTTACATCGGCCAAGGGAGAAGAGCTGTTTGGCAAAGAACAAGCTGCAGCGATTGCCTCCCATGCTAAAGAAGTAAAAGCAAAAGGCGGAGTGTATTGTGATTGTCCGGCTTGTGCTCCAGGAGTAGAACTAATGGACGCAGCCGCAGATATACTAAAGTAAATTACCCAGCAAACATGTCAGGAAATTGAGGATGGGAGGAATTACGTTGAAACGAATAGTATTAACTGTTTTTAGTTTGCTGTTATTGTCCTTGGCATCTGTAGCGAATGCAAACTATCCTACTTACCTTAATGGCGATAGAAATCTAATATTATGTGATGGTCACATGGGCGTAGCATGGTATGTTGACCGCACAACGCTAAATGTAGAAAAATATGCGCCACCGCAGTATATTATCAGCGTAAATATCGTAACAGCAACGAGTGCCTATGGTAATGAACAGGATTTTTACAGTGGGGGCAAAGGCAAAATAACAGAGGTACGCAGAGCAAGGTTCTTTTATAATTGGGATTTAAGGGAAATGTATGTTGATTCTACCGGCAAAGATGGTTGGCGATTCTTGCCACCGCTGGGAAGCTGGGCTGAAACCGGCGTATCTATGCCAGCTGGTGAAACCGCATTTTATCTTGCCTATAAGATGAAATTCTACGGGAGTAAAAAATTCTATGATTCTTTCCTAAAGAAGTCGATTTGTCCATATGGTGATGAGTTCTATGCAAGAATCTAAATAAGCGTAATATAGGGACTGCGTATAAGGCAGTCCTTTTTGCTGTTATATCTAAAAAAGTTCCTTGAGAAAATGTGATATCTAACGAAAACTCGTTATGAAAAATGTAATAGTACATTAAAAGTCGCTTGAAAAAATGTATTTTAATGATAATATATAGACAGGAGGTGGTATCAGTGCTGAAACGAAAAATTACAGATAAGCTGCTGCAATGGAAGCAGCAGGAAGATAGATTGCCCCTGATTATCAAGGGGTGCAGGCAGTGTGGCAAGACACGTGCAGTGCTGGATTTTGCCGGTAATAACTACGAGCACGTTGTTTACCTGAATTTTTTTGAGAACTCCAGCTATGGAGCTATCTTCAAGGATAACCTGGAGGTAGACTTCCTGACGATGATGATGACAGCCCAGGTAAAGAACGCTATTTTTGAAGCAGGCAAAACGGTAATAATTCTGGATGAGATACAGGAGTGTCCTGAGGCACGCACAGCCTTGAAGTTCTTCAAACTGGACGGACGCTATGACGTAATTGCCACAGGTTCACTTTTAGGCGTTAAAGGTTACGGGGAGCCCAAATCTGTTCCAGTTGGCTACGAAACGATGCTGACCATGGTACCGATGGATTTTGAGGAATTTCTCTGGGCCAATGGCATTGACGAAAAGCTGATAGCTTTACTGAAGGACTGTGTGGCTGAAGAAAAGCCGGTACCTGAAGCATTACACGCAAAGATGCGAATGCTCCTTCTCCAGTATGTGGTTGTTGGGGGAATGCCTGCGGTGGTACAAAATTTTGTTGACCACCACAATATGGCTCAGGTGCTTCAGATGCAGAGAGACATCACCATGTCTTATGAAGACGACATGATGAAATATGCTCCTGACCGTGACAAGGTTCGTATCAGGAAGTGCTACCGCTCGATTCCCAAGCAGCTGGCCAAGGAAAACAAGAAGTTCCAGTATTCTGTGGTGGAGCGAGGCGCAAGAAGCAAGGATTATGATAGCTGCTTGTCCTGGATAGAGGATGCGGGGATTCTGCACCACTGCTATAACCTTTCTATTCCGGAACTGCCGTTGGACGGCAATTCAGAGGAGGATATATTCAAAGTTTACATGGCAGATACCGGGCTTTTCATCAGTATGCTGGAAGATGGTACTCAGGCAGATATTCTGCAGGGGAACCTGCTGGGCTACAAAGGGGCCATATTTGAAAATCTTGTGGCAGACTTCTTTGGCAAGATGGGACGCAAGTTGTATTATTTCCGTAAAGACTCGGGGCTGGAGATAGATTTTGTCATCAAGTACAAAGGAAAGGCAACATTGGTAGAAGTAAAGGCCACCAACGGGAATGCTAAGAGCATGAAGCAGGTCTTGGCCAATCCTGACAGATACCATGTGGAGCAGGCCATAAAACTGGCAGACGCCCAAGTAGGAAGAAATGGACAAGTGTTGACGCTGCCATTATATATGGGAGCTTTTATTACAGCGGTAACAGCATAACCGATGCAAATCTTTGTTTTGAAATTTCCCCCTGTAATATCTGTAATTCTTTGTAATGGTCTGTAATCAGTAGCGACGTTTTAAGCCCTGCCGAAAGAAGCAGGGCTTTTTCCATATGACGAAAAACTAATCCTGTTCGGATGCGCTGTAATACTCCCATTTATGGACGCTGGTGCCGTTATCATCACCAAAATCAAGGTCGTCTAGTCTTGCTATAAGGTCAGCGGTGCTGTCATCACTGCCGTCTGGGAATGCTTTTAGTAATTCGTCCCGAAGCCTATCCTCGGAAATCTCATCCTCGAAAAATTCCTCACCGAATATGGTTCCACGCACTTCCGCAGGAATTGTCTCTCGTGAACCTATCCATGTGTCCACAACATAATTATCTACATAATCTGGGTCATTGCTTTGGTAAATACCCATACCGCATTCCTCGGAAGCGTAGAAGAGCTGTACACTAGGAGATATTTTCTCGATGATTGCCAGCCACATGGCAATCATGGGACACCAGGCGGTTTCAGTGTATATAACGATTTCACAGTTACCGCTGTCGTCATCGCAGGGTTCGGGAGGTCCTGGCCAGTCGGTGATTTGACCACGACAGCGGAATCTTTCACTATCCAGCCCTGCACGGTCTAGGAATGTACCTAAAAAGGTATTCTTGTCAAAGTGCATAGGCTCTCGTTCAAATGGAATATCAAATTGCTCAGCTATGAAGTTGTAGAGCTTTCTGACTGCTTTATAATCTCCCGTGAATTTGATTCTGCTGTAGCACCAGTTTGGCATAAGTATCATTCCTTTCTAAAATTAACATCAAGCGGCTTTTATTGGCATAATGCCTAAATGCTTGGCATACTTAGGTAAATGGGTATAACGGCTGCTATTCATCAGCTTGTCGTGAAGGTCTTTGTCTGAAAGACCATACCAGCGGCCACGGCCTTTTGTAAATGCTTCTATGGCATTGAGACCGGCACCAGTCAGTGCCTTTACTTCAAAGAGGTTGGAACCATCATGGTGGGTGGTGCGGATGAATAGGTGACCATTTTCATCATAGATTTCTACATCATCCGCACATTCCATGAGTTCGGATAACAGCAGGTCAAGGATACCTGTCTTCCCGGCAGGAAAGGTGCCGTTCCATCTGCCGACTGTGCCCTGCATGATTACCTGTCCTTCACAGGGTAGCTTGCGGAAAAAATCAAGCAGCAGCTTCCTTTCCGTGTTCCAGACTTCGCAGCCATCATCGGGATTATCCAGATAATCCCAGCTGTTAAAAATAGTGATTTTACTCATAGCGCTTTCCTCCTTGCGCCCCCTGCATATTGCAGGGGGCATATTATATTGCTTATTTTTTGGGGGCTTTTTTAGAAGTCTTGACATCAGATTTAGCCTTGGGGCTTAGAAAATCAATTTTCTTGACCACAATGCCAATATCAAAACGGCGGTTGCCGTTCTTGTCTGTCCAGCGTTTAGGCTGAATCCTGCCATAGATACCGACTTTAGAACCTTTCCGCAGGTTTTCTGACATAGCCTCGGCTATTTTATTAAATGCGGTAACAGGCAAATAGTCCGGGGGAGGTTTTTGGGAAGATTTTTTGGATTTGATTCTGTTTACCGCTACGAAAACATTGGCGACCATCGTGAGGCGGTTATTCTTTTCGTAGATGTTGAAATTTACATCGCTGGCCAGATTGCCGATTATACATACCTTATTCATACTGTCCTCCTTTGTGGGAGCTTTATGCCTGCCCCCGCGCGAAAATTTCTTTTTTTGACAGCCATGAAATACAGCCGGAGGGAGCGGGGGGCAAGGACACGCGTCAGCGTGGCGAAGCCTTCCTTGCCCCGCACGAGCGGAGGCTGTATCATGTGCAGGCAAAAAAAGAGCTGTAATTTTGCTGTTCTGTAATCCCTGTAATGCTTTTGTAATGGTTTGAAATGTCTATTGCGATTCTGTGTTATTTAGCCGCGCTGCGGGCAAGTAAACTGATGGTAGATAAGTCTGTAAACGCAAGGGGGAGAGAATATGCATGATAAGCCTGAAGGACTGGATAGGGAACTGTACGGACATTTATGCCCGGAGCTGGAATGGATGTCGGATGAAGAAAAAGAAGAGCTGCTAAGCGGTGAAATGGAAAAGGAGATGACAGAAGATGGCATGGCAAAGTGATAAGCTAAAAGACGCGCATAAGGAAATGGTCGAAAAGATTATTGCCGATATGGAAGCCGGAAAAGTGTTCTTCTGGGACTCCCAGCATTTTGGCCGGCCACCGCGAAATGTCAGCTCGGAGATAAAAAACGGCGTGGAGACCAGACGATACCATGGGAAGAATAATCTCATCCTCAGCGTGGCTGCTATGCAAAATGGCTATACGGATAGCCGATGGGGGACCTATGAGGCCATAAAAAAAGAAGGTGGCCAGGTAAAGAAGGGCGAGAAGGCCACCTTGATAGAGCTTTGGATATGGGATAAGCCTGTACGGCATAAAAACAGTAAGACGGGTAAATGGGAAACGGTTTATAAAAAAGATGAGAACGGCCATTACCTGCTGGACTTTAACGGGAAGAAAATCCCCAAAACGGTTCATTTGGATGTCCCAATCGTTAAGGGGATACCGGTATTTAATGCAGAACAGGCCACCGGGCTTCCGCCGGAGCATGAGATAACGATAAATGTTGCTGACCGGCAGGAAAAAATGGAGCGTATCATTGCTGGCAGCGAGGCTCCTGTTTACAATGACCAGACGGACAGGAATTACTACACGCCTGCCCAAGATGAGATCCATGTGATGAAAGCAGAGGATTTCAAGCATATGTCCGGCTACTATGCAACGGTAATCCATGAGATTGCCCATAGTACCGGCGCGGAAAAAAGACTCAACCGTGATGGCATAGTAAAGGGAGACGGTTTCGGCTCACCAAGCTATGCCAAAGAAGAGCTGGTGGCAGAAATGTCCTCGCTGTTTGTGGCGCAGGAATTTGATTTGAAATTTGATGATGCCCATTACGAGAATCATGCAGCATATCTGCAAAGCTGGATTGCGGTGCTGAAGGATAATCCGGATGAGCTGTATAAGGCGGCAGAACAGGCGGAAAAGGCTGTGACCTACATCAAGGAGCATATGCTCGATAAGAAAAAAAGGCAGGCTGTAGCTGAGGAACAGGGTGAGTATAAGTACTATCTTGACCAGAGGCCCGTGGATATCGGAGCAGTGCCAAACGGTTTCAGCCGGTTCGATGAAGAAGATAAGGGCGGCAGATATGGCGCCATATACTACAAGGGTAAGCTCACGGATAAGCAGGTAAAAGACTATGAACTGCGTCCGGCTGTTCAGGAAAAGGCCGTAGTAAGAAAACTTACCCCAAAAGAGAAACTGGCAGCTGATTTGAAGGAAGAAAAAACAGTTGCTATGGCGAGGTGATAGGCATGGATATCCCGTTCCAGCGGAAAGGCGGCCCTTATACGCTAGAAAAGCATGAGGAACCCCTATCGGTTAGCTATTGCGTTATGGAAGAAAGGCAGCCTGTGGAGACATTCACGCATCGGATGCAGCCAGGCTATGATGAGGAGGAACGAAGCTTTTCCTATGTGGCAGCCCTGGATTATGTGGCAGAACAACTGGCCGAAAAGGCGAAGGATATGCTGGATGTAAGGGCCTATCAGCAGGAATATTACGCCCCGGAAAAGCAAGGGCTTAGCGTGTGGCTGAAGGTTCCACCGGAAGATTTGGCTAAGCAGACTGGCCAGAAACTGGCAGATACGAAGGAGCTGGAGGACATTTTTGCTGACCGAGGGATGCCCGTGCGTATGGATAAGAAATATATGGAGGAATCCAAATTCCACCTAAACGCTGAGTTGCTTTGTGATAGAAACATAGCCCTCCAGAACACATTGGAACCGAGGGAGAAATTACTGAAGGATATGGAGATAACTACAGCCAAGGGGATAGCAAGAGGAGAATAGCAGTGAAGGCAAAAGATTATTTGGATGATGACTACATCATGAGAAAACTGGCCGATGATATGGGCTTTGATTATGAGGAAAATGAACGTCTGCAGGCAGAAGCAGAGCGGCTGGAAAAAGAGCCCGCAGAAGAGGTGAAGGAAGATGGCGACCTACCGCGATATATTTGATACCAGAGACCGATTAAATCCTAAAATCGTGGATAGACTGCGCAGGTATGGCAATCTGGAGCCTCCCGGTGTATATGGAAGGCCTTATAACGGCGGGGCAAAACATGGCCATGAATATCCTCTGTCGCGGGCAAATTACCTGCGGTTAGTAACCATGCAGGATGAGGAACACCAATATAAAGACCCGCGCTGGGTCTGGCAGGAAACCGCTAAGAAAAACGGCTGGGTACTGAAACCAACGGCCAGAGCGGCAGCCATTGAGGTCTATCGGAAGGGCGAAGACGGCAAGGTGGTTCCTGACCTGTGGAAATTCTACAATGTGGAGGACTTCAAGAATTATCCATATAAGACGCTGGAGATAAAAGGGGACAGGCCGGAGGATTTCCGGCAGGCCATTGGTATCCTGAAGGATAATGGCATTGATGTGTCATGGAAGGCTGGCAGCGAACAAATCTTTGCTGCGGTAAAGCAATATGCCAAAGAACGCGGGGAAGATGAGTTTTCAGCCCCTATGACGGCGCATTTGTTCCTAAAGACAAATTACCTGAGCTATGATTACCAGAAGCACCCGCTCTATACCGAAGCTCAGCTGGATAAACTGGCCAACAACAACAAAATCATCTTTGCGGCAATCAAAAGGGCACAGAACCTCTATGATAAGCTGGAAAGCATACAGGAAAAGGTACAGCGGCAGGAGCAGGCGATAACGGAAGCTGTCCGGGCAAAGGAAGTAGACATTAAGCAGGAGCCAGTCCGTAAAAATGGTCTGTTTCAGGATTTGTATGTGGATTTTGCATGGAGCGAGACGCCCATCCGGAATGAGAAGGGCGAAGTCTATAAGGACGGCATACACTTAAATGGTGAGGATGCCTATAAATTCCTGGCTGCCTTTAACGCCATGGATAAAGATGTCTTCAACGATAAGCTCCGGGGCGTTATGGGCTATAACAAGGTCAAAATGGCAGTTTCCTACGGGAAGTACCACGAAACGGAGTACAAGATTCGGGAACTGGGCAAACTGAACTTTAAAAATGAAGCCAGTCTTGCTAAAGGGCTGGAGCGGCATTTCAATGAATACAGAACAGCGCTTATCGAAATGCCTGAGCTTAGGCAGAACATCCTGCGGAAGAATCAGGGCCTTACCGATGAACAGATACGGGAAAGCAGTAAAGAGGCCATTGACTTTTGCAGCCGGGAGCTGCAGCAAATGAAGATGGAGGAAAAGCTGTATCTGGAACTGCATCCGGAGATTCAGGCCATAAATGCAAAAAAGGCCAATACCTATCTGTATGTGGCTAAGAAAGAGGATTTTAAGCGGTTCCCTTCGGCGTTTATCCTTGGGACGCATATGAATCCGGATACTAACGATTTGCAGGTGGCTGAAAAAGTGGGAGATTATCATACGTTCCGGGCTGGTCTCGGATTAAAAAGTGATGAGGTTGCCTTTGAATCAGCAAGGCCGCTAAATAAGGGCAGCGCAGTAAAGCTGCCGGTGTATATGGCACTTACCATAGAGGATCAGGTGGCTTTTGTAAATATGCTGGGCAAGCTGAAGCTGGAAGTAGAAAATACCGGCCCTGTTATGGAAGGACATGCGCCATCCAAGATGACTTACAGCGGAATATCTGCCATAGATGCTGTGGCAAAGTTCAAACAGCAGGATTTGGATGCGGCGCGGTCAGTCAGGGAAAATGGATTTATTGACCGGAAAACGGTAGAACAGCAGCACCTTACTCTTAGCTACGATAAGGAAACATTGGCGGATATTGTCTTTGAAGAAGGCTGCAGCAGACTGACAGGGGATGCACTGGGACTGAAAAAGGCAGCAGAGGCAAGCGAAGAGCTGCAGGCAGTCCTAGAGTGTGCCATCAAGATGAAGGGCGGCGCAGATTCCCCCGATATACGCGCCCTGCTAAATGATGAGCCTGTAGAACTCCCCAACTTTGAGGAAAGAAAAAACAAGGTACTTGCCGATAAGCCCAATAGCCATGCCTTGAACAAGGACTTATACAGGTACTATGAAAAGGCTGCCTTGCAGGATTTCATGGCCGATACCAAAGAGAAGGTTATGGCCGGCATGGTAAAGCTTATGGAGGATGCAGGCCTAAGAGCCGTGAAGATAGCCAATATAGTAAGGACAAATCCCGACTTTAAGCCTGAACTATTACCCGAAAGAAACAGCAAGCTGACCATGGAGAAACAGGCAGATAAGGCAAAAAGACAGGAACAAAAAAATCTCCTCAAAGCCGCCGTAAAAGAGGCAAAGAAGCTCTCGCCCAAGGAACACCTGCTTCAGTGCGTAGATAATGCCAAGGGGCAGACCAAGCAACGTAAGTTGATATAATAAGACATAAGTAATGAAGGAACATTTGTTCTTTGAAAATATCAAACATTTGGATGAAACAATAGTATATAATAAAAACGGAGGAGTGTTGACATGGGAACAGGTTTTGCGGGTAATCAAACGTAGATTGCAGTGCTTGCCGTATCAGTTGCAGTCTAAGCGGGAGCATTACTGGAAATGTAGGTAAGAAAAGAGCTGATAGGATAGGGAAGATTTTTTGCCAGAGGAATAAATTAATATTATAACTGAGGAAGAAAAGAAGAATGCAGGTTCACCTTATTGGTATCGAATTTTTCAAGAAAACTCAATGTGCAGCTCGCAAAAGTAATAATTTGAATACTGGTGAAGTAATCAACATTGCAGTATGCCAAAGACTTTCTTGCAAATTCCGTAAAAAATAATAGAGATATAAAATAGCCCCGCATGGCATGATTATAATACAGTCAGCCAATGCGGGGATTGTTTTGCTGAAATAATAGAGACATAAAGGTGGTTGTAACGATGAATATAACAGCTGATACTAATGTACGACTCGTATCCATCTAACCAAGATAGAGTATGTACTAATGTAAAATGAGTGATGAATCTTTCAAACACGGAGCAGGAATTGTTAAGATAAATAGTTAAGATAAATAGTTAAGTCCTATTTCAAAGGATAGGACGATGAAGAATATCCTGTATGGATATCAATGGAGAAGCATAGATAAGAAGAATGTTGACGAGAGATGAAATAGGTTTTATAAAAGAAGACTGCAAAAGTACTTCGATGTTCATTTAGAAGGAATAAGAGGTAAGATGTAGAATTAGTAAATAACAATAGAAAATGAGGGTTGCTAAACTCTACATGACATAAAATTGGAAAACATAACTGACAAAAAAACAATAGAAATGATATCTGATAATTTCAGATAATATGATATGAATTAATTTTACCAAACCTATAGTATTTTAGAATGGAAGGTGAAGAAAAATGATAGATATCAAAGATAACTTACAAAATAATGCAATTGAAGGTAAAAATGTTTCTATACTTTTGAAAAAAGAAGCAAAGCTTTTGGGACATATAGAGTTTTGTACAGATGAGGGGATTATATTTGAATGTGTTATTCCTTATGATGAAATTGAGACATATAATGTATTGTCAGAAGATATAAAAATTGAAACAAAATACAACGATATTATAGAGAAATACGATGATATAAATCCTAGGCAAGGTGAAACAATTGCTGTGTGTCAAAAGAACAGTGATTTGTTGATTGGACGTTATGTCGGAAATGATGATGTTAGTATAAGGATAGAAAAGAAAGGAAAAATTATTGTAATAGAAAAAGATATAATTGAACACCTATATTTATGTGGGGTAATTACGTCATATAATATCTTGAATAAGAGTGGAATAATTAATAATAGATATAAGTTTAATAAAGCTATGATAGATTCGGATTCGAATATATTTAAGAAATTGGGGAAAGATAATCAACGTGGGAAAAATATGTATATGTGTTTGTATGAAATTAAGATGGATAATAATAATAAACCGTTGATTACTTCGTTGGAAGATTTTGAAGAGTTTAAGGATCAAATAGATTGGGAACAGGGAGAAATAACGGCAGTTCCCAATAAAAGTTCTTATTTTACAGTAGAAGATGATATAAGATGCTATTACAGTAGTGTGGATGATGAAACTCTGATTAATTATCGTAAGGATATGGATTTGCAAAATCAAGACGTTATTTTTAGAAAAGTATTTCATCGAGGTGATATAGAAAAAAGAAAAAGAAATTTTATTCCTAAAAGCATTATAGAGATTAAAAGTAAATACCAAATTGGAATAATAAAAAGAGAGCGGATTACAAATACAATTACAATTGCATGTGGGAATAATGAATACAAGTATCAAGGAGAAGAATTGCCAGAAAACACATATGTAGTTGTTGTGCTTGGTGTAAATGATAAAGGTGAAGAATATATTGAAAGAATCGCAGCTTATAATGAAGATGTGAGTAAAATAAAATTGCCAACATATAAGGATGAAATTCAAAAGAAGAGAGCTGATTTAATTAATAATTTAAAAAGTGCGGAACAGAGAGAGGATTACAAGGAAGCATTTTTTGTTGGTGAAAAAATGCTAGAAGATAACCTCTGTACACCTGATGCGGCTTTTTCGGATATGTTAAAATCATATATAAAAGCAAAAAGAAGCAATTTAGATCATGATTCATTAAAAGAAATGAAACAAGTATTTGAAGGCTATGACTATTTATTAGCAGAGAATTTACGGCGTGTAATACAGATGCAATTAGCTTATCTGCAGGGTGATTATGAGACCGCTAGAAAAAATGCAAATATTATTATTCATGAGTCAAGTCAATATAAAGCAGAAATACTACTTCAAGCAAAAAGTGTAATAAGTGGTGTTAGACAGTTTCCCAAGGACGAGTTGGAGTGTTGGATTATTAATAGTGACAATAAAGGGTTGGTCGGAACAATTGACGCTTTTGATAGCAATACGGATACAGGACGTATTTCTGTTGATACAAAACAATACATGTTTTATTGGAAGGATATTAAACAACTAAAAATTGATGATAAGTATAATTTAAGTGAAAAATATTTCGATTTTAATAATTATCGATATATTGTATCTTTTGATGAGAAATCGGAAAACGTGTCACAGGATGGTGTGGCAAGAGCTGTCAAAATTGATATCGAGGGTGTACTTCCAATGCGTATTTCATCAGTTAAGAAAACGCTTATGGGAGATGATTTTGATGCAGAGTTAGAAACAATAAATAAGTTACCAGGAAATGAGCTGCTGAAATTGAAGTTGCAACAATATTCATTAGATGAGATAAAAGAGTACTTATCACCAGAAGAACAAGAGCGGATCCAAAATGGTATTTATCAAGGGATTCCAAGAAAACGTATAGATATAGTAAAAGCATTAGATAATCTTCATGACAAAAATGAAAGAGATGAAAAATATTTTCTAAAAGCAATAAACAGTATAGATAAATCTAAGTTGTTACTTTCAATAGCTAAAATAATTGCGCAGTATTTACAATCTGATGACCATGAAAAGTTTGGCCATCGTGAAGAACTCGATAATAATGCAATGAACCGAAGATTATATGAATATGCATATGATTATATTGCTGGATATTATACTGATGCTGGGAAAAGGAATATTCCTGCCGGTGAAATGGCATACTATGCGGCTAGCATAATATCGGCGTCAAGTTGGAGTAAAGAATATAAAGAACGAGTAGCAAAAATGTGTATTGCACGTTATTATCAAGATGAATGGACAGAGAGTTGGGAGCAAAGTGGACAAAACCCCGAAAAATTTTCTGAATTTCTATACAATAATTGCACGGATGTAGTTGGACTTTTTCGTATGATACTGAGTTTTAATGAAGATATATTTGATGAATTAATAAGGCTTCCACAGTATGAAGGTATGATAAAGGTGCTGTGGGAGAATGTGGAAAAAGTTCAAGAGATTTCAGGGGATAGCCCAAAGCGTCAATTAGAAAACTTTTATGATGGTTGGAATAAAATTAAACAGTATTATACCAATATATCAATAACGGGCAGTGTTAGAAAAGATGCTAAAATGTTTCTTGATATATTAGATGAAACGGGGACGGATTTTAAAAGCTATTTATTTGATGAGGAAAATAAAGTTATTGATTGTTTAAGAGAAGAATTGGAGGAATTGCTCGATAATACCGATAATGAATCGCCTATGGTTCAGCATATAAAATGCTCAGAGATATATTGTGAATTAACCAAGCTTTTAAATATGATTAATAAATCACCAACAAAATTTAGTTATGAATCATTAAGGCCTTTTATTAGTACTATAAGAGAAAATATTGCGGGATATATTGAAAAAATGTATCAAGATTATGCTCCGGTTTTATCGGTGGAGCACTATAGTTTAACAGAAGGGAATACTAAAGAAGTACTTTGCTTGACAAATGCTAAGGGCAAACTTCGTGCAGAAAAGATTCATATTGAGATTTCAGCAAATGATAATAATTCTGGCTTTACAATTGACAAAAAGGAAAAACAGATTCCGGAGTTCGATTTTAAGGCTGATCCTGGAGAGGCAATAGAAATAATTGTTCCGATAGAAAAAATGCCATTAAATGTATTACAAGAGGAAATCTGTGTTCAGGTGTCATATAGATGCCTATCGAAATTTGATAGAGAGACGGGGAAGGGGATATGGCAAGATGTTAAGCAGCCTCTGAGGTATCATATTACAATCCCTCTATGTAATGATTCTAAATATTTGATTCAAAAACATGAAAATCCATACCATAAATATGCTGGAGGAACCGCTATGGAGCCGAAGGATAAGGATATGTTCTTCGGACGAGATGAAATAATTGAAACGATATTTAGAGAAGTAATGTGTGAGGATCTTATCTCGGTGAATAGAGGAAGAATGACTGCGTTTTATGGACAGAAACGTTCCGGGAAGACATCTATTATGAATTTCTTGAAAGCAAGAATCGAAAATGCAAACCCAAAGGCAATTGTATTAACTATTAATGCTCAAAGTGTTTCTGCAGATGAAAATAAGAAAGAACTATATATGCAAAATATTATGGGGTTGATTTTTTCGAGTTTTAAGAAGTGTGTGAATAACCCTAAATATAAAGCACTTAGGATGGAGTTGAAAAATTCAAAGTTGGAGTTTCCAGATAAAAAAGATTTTGTTGGCAATCCTAATGCGGATATAACATTTTTGGAATTCTTTGGAGAATATAATGAAGAATTTGGTGACGAATATCCTATTGTGATAATGGTTGACGAATTTACGCAAGTTTATGTAAATTTAAAAGAAAAGAAAATTAAAAGTGATTTTGTAAATCAATGGCGTGCTCTTGTGACTGAGAGTAAATTTGCAAATGTTCTAGTAGGCCAGGATTTTATGCCAAAGTTTTTTGAAGACATAAGTATTGCCCAAGCTGTAAATGGATTGGCAATAACTAGTATGTATGAAATTGGCTATTTAGATAGAAATGAAGCATATAAGATGATGGAAAAGCCGATTGTAATGGAAAATGGATGCAGTCGTTTTCAAGGTGCATTAGGCGAAAAGGCTAAAGAGAAGATTTTTAGTCTAACAGGTGGAAGTGCGTTTTATTTGATGAAGTTTATGAGTGGATTGGTTGAATATATGAAAGAATATAGCTATTCTTTAATCACTCCAAGCTTGGTGGATAAAGTAGTAGAAGACTATATTTTTGTAGCTAAAGTTAATCCGATTGAAAAGAAAGAGTTTGATCCGATTTTTAATGAGTACAGTAGTAGTTTGGTGTTACGTGATAAGCCAAAGGATACTCATACGTTACAAGGCCAAGAGGAAATTGCAAAACGAGTTTTTGAATTATTTAAAGAGATAGCTAGATGTATTCTTAAGCGAGATGATGGGGTTTGTAGTATAAATGATATCGTATGGGATGATACAACGGAACGTGACGACATTATTACTACATTATGCGATAGAAGGATTCTAGTAGATAAGAATGGTAATGATATAATTGGAAAAGAAATTAATGGTTTGGAATTTAAGGTTAAAGTGGGTTTGTTTATAGAGTTCTTAAACAAACGTGTTTTAAATCATGAACATTGATATTATGATCGAAGCCAAATATGGAGGGAGGATAATGATGTTTAAATTTGTTGATATGCATCCTGTTACAGGAGATATGCAGTCATATATTTTAAGAGAAGGAGAATTTGATTATCTATATAGAAATATTTTTGAGGTAATTGATAAAGATAAAGGTAAGGTGAATTATTCAATTACTGGAATAAACCGCATAGGGAAGACATCGCTAATAAAAGAATTGTGTAGAAAATTTGATGAAGAAAAGCATCCTAATACACTTGTGCTATTTACCTCGTTGGAAGGTGTTAGAAATTTTTGGACGTATTGGCGTGGAAAAGTGATATTGCCGCTAATTAAACTGATTGATATGGATGAAATTAAAACTATTGATGATGACTATTTTGAACAGATAATTGAAATTAAAGATTATTTTGAAGATGACGTGGTGCTTCAAAAACTATTTGCCAAGGATTACGATGTTGTTGAACATGAAGCAGCAAAAGAAAAACTAGAAATATTGTTATCATTACTCGGATATTGCGGTAAAAGTGTTCTGTTGATAATTGATGAATTTGATTTATCGGTAAAAGTTTTTGGGGAAAATGATGATTTTTTTGATTGGTTTAGAGGATTGTTGCAGGATGAAAGTCATCCGCTCTCTGCTGTTACTATATCTAGACGAAGCATATATTACATTGAAACTACAGCTTTTGGAGGTTCTACTTTAAGTGGTACCTTTAAACCATTTTGGGTTTTTGGATATAAAAACAGCGAGTTGAGGAGCTTTTTTAAGATACTTGAATGTAATGGCTATAAATTGTCTGATAAAGAAAAAAGGGATGTTGTTTATTATTGTGGTCGTTCACCGTATTATTTAGCAATTATGGGGAACGCAATACTAGAAACAAATAATAGTAGTTCTGAGATAGATATTGGAAGACTGTTTTATAATGAACGTAGGTATTATAGTAGTTTCAGTCATGTTGTTGATATTTTAAAAAAAGAAGAACTATATGATACTATGTTGCAGTTGTTTGTTGGACCGCAATATAATTTAGATCGGGAAAAGATATCCAGCTTAATAGGTAATGGATATTGTATGGAAAAATATGATTTACATACAAATTCCTTTGGAGATGAATATCATGACATGTACGGAACATATGAAGAAGATTATAGCTATTTAACGGTTTGTAATAGTTTTATTGACTATTTAGCATTAAGAAAAAAACATGATGTTGAAAATATTTTTCCTCAATTATCTAAAGCAGAAAATATGTTGAGATTATTAGTTAAAAATCATATGAAGAAATGTTATGGAGAGGTTTGGAAAGAAAAATTATCATCGATTGTTTTTAATGAATTACTTGCGAACGATAAAATGCGGAGTAAAACATTACATCGAGATTACGATCGTTATTTAAATCAACGTCAAAATGCAGATGATCCAAATGAAACAGATGATAGCATACTTAATGTAATTAGTATTTATGAATTAGGAGCAATAATTAGACGTGGTTGGGATGAGTTCTATAAAGGAATATTTCCTTCTTATTTAAGTTGGAAAGAGTTTGAAAAAGGGATTGTTTTACTAAATAAGGTTAGAAATCCTGTTGCTCATGGTAATATAAAGATTGTGCCTCATGATGAAATTAGTAGAGCTAGAGGGTTTTCGGAAACTATATATAGCGCACTGAAAGATAATATTAATTAGTGACTTATAAAGGAGGCGTTATTTATGAGTGATAATATAACCAGACAATATCAGTTGTTTACCTTAGATGCTGAAAAAATTATAAATAATTCCTATAGAGTAATAAAGGATAAATATAATAATTATACGGTGGAGTATAAGTGTAATTTTGTTGAAGGTGAGTTAAAACGAGAGATTATTAAAAATACTGATACTTTTACAGGTAATGCTCTTTTATATCAGATCGTAAAAGTTTTAGGGAAAAGAGAAGATGATGAATTATGTTTAAATCATTGTTTGATATTTGTTGATTTTAGCGAAATCTTTAGTAAAAGGAATAGCATTGATAATATAGATGATAAAACATGTCCTACTAAATATGATATTGAGAAGGAAGCGGGATTGTCGTTTCGTCTTAGTCGCTTGTTTGAAGATGGTATTTACTTGTCTTTTGATGGTAATGATTGGAAGCGTTTTGTACCTTTTGATAAAAGCAATAGCATGGCGAGACAAAGTAGAATATCCTTTATTGACTATACAATTAAAGAAGAATTGGAAAATAGATTGCTTCTGGATATAGATTTTTCATCGATTGAACTTTGTCCTAGTAAGTATTATGCTTACAGGGGATTATATATGAGTTCAGGGAGTCGTATTGAACAAAATGATAAATTTTGTTTAAATGAAGAGACCGTCATAGTATTACCTGATGAAAAAATTTCTTCTAAAATGAATCCTAATATAACTACAGTGTTTACTGAAAAAGAAGTAATAAACAGTGGTACAGAAGATGAAGAAATTGTTTTTGGTAATAAGGAAGAAAAAATTGAATTCAATTATTTTGATGGAGAAGGATTAATATGTCCTGAGTATGCTAGATATATTAGCGAAATACTTCAATCAAATTATGATTATAAGCGTCCATCCCATTCGTTCCAAGTTCGTATGCCATTCACAAAAGGTATGCTTCATGAAGTCGATTATAATAAATTTTTTTCAGATACTATTGGGGTAAATGATTCACTATGGGTAGTAGATTATTTAGGTAAGAAAAGAAATGTTCGTAAAGCTAAAATTCTATTAACTGCAAGTATGTTTAAATGTCATAAATGGATAAAGGAATGGGCAGGAAAAAACAATATTGATGATCCTGTAGCATATTTTTTCAATAAATTTTCCCAATATGAACATGCACTGTATGTGACTGGGACAGATGCAAGATTATCTAATAATGGTAAGGTTAAAATGAATTATCAGTTTTTGAGCACATTAGACATTCCTTCGGATAGTTTTGCTTCAATAGTAAATGATAAAAAAACAAAGATAGAATCTTTTAGAAATGCTTATTCGGGAGATGCTGCGACTTTTAATTTCGATAAGTTGATTAATGAGGAATATAATTTAACATCATATTGCGGTGATAATTCTTTTGAAGACGATATTATGGATATAGAAGACGATGTTGATGAAAGAAAAAAATGTTTACATGCTTTAAGATTGAATCCTGCATTTGTTAATGATTATAAAGTTAAGGAAATACTTGCAGAGATAATAAGAACGAGTGAGAGAGATATTTGCATTGGTCATTTTGAGATATCCGGAGAACAACGCTATTTGTCACGTGACCTTTTACGCTTTATGATAGCTGTTCTATATCGTTCATATATAGGTGAGGAATCAATCAGAGAGATTATAAAATCTAAATGGGAAAATATTAACAAGTATCTTCTTTATCGTTCTTCCAGACATTTTTATATGCCGGTTGATAAATTATCATTAAAAGCAGATAAATATTATGCATTTTTTCGTAGTCCCCATTTATCGCGTCATGAGCAATGTGTCCTTCGTCCGTTCCTTGGGTGCGAGATGTATGATAGGTATTTCTCTCATCTTAAAGGTGTGGTGATGGTTTCGTATGATTCATTTGTGCCTATGATGCTTGGAGGAGCAGATTTTGACGGTGATTTGGTGAAAATTATTTCTGATAGAAGAATAGTCTCTGCTGTACAAAGCGGCGTATATAACTATGAAAATAAAGAATATGTTCGTAAGAATGAGTTTCCAGTTATTAAAATTCCTGATCGAATTGGAAAAACAACATTTGCCCCTAAAAGAGTTCCATATGAAGTGATTAAAAATACATTTTCAAATCAAATTGGACAAATTTCTAATCTTGCTATAAAGATAGCTAAAAATGAATACGGTAAAGAACCATCAGAACAATATAAAAATAAATGTGCAGAATGTACTATTGTTACAGGTCTAGAGATAGATGCTGCTAAGACTGGTGTGCACCCCAAAAATAATATTAATAAATTAAAATCGCTAGGTTTAAAAACACATGTTTTTCTTGATACAAAAGTTAAAATGTCCAAACTGGCAAAAGAACGATTGTTTACGCCTTATATTAAACAAATGCCTAATGGAACATTATCGTTATATCGAGAAAATCCGAATAATTCTCGCACTATAAATCCTATTCTTGAAAATATATCTGTATATAGCGTAGATGATGAAGTTTCGAATCTGGAACGTCTGCCAGGTATCTATTTAGAATACATTTATAACTATAAATGTAAAAAAGAATCTGGTTATAAGACAAGGAAAAGGAAATCCGAAGCCGATTGTTTTAAATTTCAATATGATGAAACATGGAAAGAAAAGTTAGATACTAAAAAGAAAGATTCAATTAGATCGTTAATGTACGCATACCAAGAGATACGTTCTCGTGATTATAATCTTAAAAAATTTCGACATATGAATAAAGACAGCAACTATTGGGGGTATATATATAGAATTTTACAAATTCAGTATGATAGTTTTCATCAATTGCTTCCATGTAAACTAGAGGTGGAAGAGGCATGCTCGATAACATATAAGAGTTTGTATCAAGGGATTGAAAGCGCTTCAGTTCTGAAAGAAATTTTTGGCCGAATGAAAGATAAACGGTGGCATTTTACTGCAAGGGAGAATAGAGCATCAGTTCTTGCAGAAATATTGGGTGATAATATTAATTGTACTGAACCGATAATTGAGTTATTATCCAATTTTCGGAACAGCGGTTATATGTTGCTATTTTATATGTTGAAAGAAATACAAAGTAAAATGAATGAGAATATTGATATTGATGATTATACTAAACTCTATGGAAAAACATCTAAAATAGATTGCAGATTTCAAAATCAATATAAACACTTTCTTAAACAACTAGAGTCGATTTATTCATATCATTTAAAACAAAACTCCGAAAGGCCTCTTTGGCATACACCGGTTATTAGACAATGCCGAGAAATAATTGCCAAAATTTTAGGAGAGTGGAATTCATCAGAAGCATTAAAATATGTGTTTTCTTGTCCGAAGGCAGATAGAAGAAACTTTCTTTGGAATATTTTCACTGAAAAAGAACTTTCTAAAGAGATTATATTTGCTTCTAATGAAGAAAAGATTTTTGAGGAGGAATGAGTTAATGTTAGATGAATTTAGAGAATATGAACAGTATACTGGAGATTATGCTGATAAAAAAAATGAATTAATATGTCGCTTAAAGTTTTCGAATCTTGTAAAAAATGATTTTTGTGGTTTAAATAGAGCTATGACGATTATCGCTCGATATAATATTTTTCATAAGAACAATGGAGGGGGATTATTTAACGAAGATGAAATACGTAATAGTTTATCCTTGTGGTGCGATAATTGGTTGACTGGATATATCCGTCATATGTTTTTTGAACGAGATTGTAATGAGCTTGTTAAGGAACTTAAGGAATCTGAGGACTCAAGAAATGATTTATTATTATTTGCTAATAATATACTCCAAACAAATGATATTGATTCTATGATAACTATTTTAAATGAATATAGCTATATTTACAATTCAGGATATTTGGATGTAAAAAATGATAAAAAGATTAATGATATAGTTGGTAGGATTAAGTATTCCGTCGATGCCTTGGTGAAACTTAGTGAAAAAAAACGATATTTTAGTAAAAGGATGTTTAATTTTTTTGATGGTGAACATGAAAGAGGAGTTCGGAGGGATAAAGCAAGGAGAAATAGTATTCATATGATTTCATACGATCGTATTATCGCTAATGCACTAGATCAAGGGCAATTACATCGTTACTACCTAGTTTGTAAATCTGATTCAGTACCATTTAATTTAATTAGGAAAACCACTCCAAAAACAAACGAAAAAAAACTGATTGATACCGATATGGATCTGATTCTAAAAATGACTGCTTCCTATCTTTTACAAAAAAACGGTTGTGATGAGCAATGTTCGCCTGATTATGTTGTGATTTCATTGACAGATATTTCTAATTGGATGATAAAAAAAGATAAACCAAGTAATTTTGAACTGGATAAATATAGATTTTTAAATACGGGAGAACGTCTTTTTGATAAAAGGGTAATTTCTAGCGGGCTTAATGATAAAGGTTCGGACAATAAAACGGGGAATTTGGCCAAAACATATATTAATCATAAGTGGATTGAACAGTTTTATCTTATTGATGAAAAAGAGATTGATAATCCTGAACATAACGGTCGAATTTTTTTTAGTGATTATCCTGGGGAGATGTTATTTAAAAGACAAAATATTAAGTATTCCTAAGCTGAAATCTATACAATGTCCCTCAATTAATTTGAGAGGGACATTGTATATACTCTTTTGTTATCTTCATTAGAGTTATTTAGAATGTATATTTCAGAGAGCTTTAGATTTTATTAATTATCCTTGATACATACATCTGTATGTATTAAATTTTTACCATTGAATGGGTGGGAGAGGAAATGGTAGTGGAAATGGTACTGGAAGTATATACGATAATATTGATTCTACTGAGATGATAAAACATTTAGTCATTGGCGAGCCTTCCTTTCTTTTAGCCCTTCGCTATGAATTGTACGAGTTTATCGCTATCTTATTTTTATTACTTTGAAATAGGGTCTAAATCGGAAAGAGTTTGGTTTAGCGTTTGAGGGTGTGAATAAAAGTCTGTAAATAGGTCTTCTATGACTTTAGCATTTATGTATTTTACGGTTGTAATCTGTCAGGGTACATAATGGTCAACTCGCCCCTTACCTTACCCCAGTTCCGAATTGGCATAGTCCATTTCTTGGTAGCCTCAAACGTTGCCAGATACAATGCCTTCAGCAATGCCTGCTGGCTGGGGAAAACACTTCGCTGGCTGTTCAGACGGCGATATGAGGAATTCAGGCTCTCAATGGCGTTGGTCGTGTAAAAGGCTGTACGGACGTCTGTTGAGAACTTGAATATCGGCGTTATTACAT
>NZ_JNJF01000020.1:0-35151 GCF_000701565.1 Selenomonas sp. FC4001
CCCGAGATGAAGTATCTCATGGAGTAATCCAGTAAGATTCCTTGAAGAAGACAAGGTAGATAGGTTGGGAGTGGAAGTGCCGTAAGGCATGCAGCGGACCAATACTAATAAATCGAGGGCTTATCTTTCAGAGCTAAAATGTTCAATACAAACGATTTCTTCTGTATAGTTTTGAGTGTAGCATATATACTCAACAGAATATCTGGTGACGATAGCTGAGTGGTTCCACCTGTTCCCATACCGAACACAGTAGTTAAGCACTCATACGCCGAAAGTACTTGTCTGGAGACGGACTGGGAGGATAGGGCGTTGCCAGTTAAATGAGAAGCACCCGTAAGGGTGCTTTTTTCGTATGTTTATGATATACTGTCTTTGTTATGGTCTATTTTTCTTATAGAAGGGAGATTGGATTATGGTCGAAGAATTTAAGAAGTTTATTATGCGTGGCAATGTATTGGACATGGCTGTGGGTATCATCATCGGTGCTGCCTTCGGCAAGATTGTCACCTCCTTTGTCAACGACATTCTGATGCCGCCGATTGGTCTCATTTTGGGGCAAGTGGATTTCTCCAATCTGTTCATCAATCTGTCCAGCACGCCGGCTGCGACTTTGGCGGAGGCTAAGGCAGCTGGTCTGCCCGTTATCGCTTACGGCACCTTCCTCAATGCCGTTATTGATTTCCTCATCGTGGCTTTTGCCATCTTCATGCTGATTCGCCAGGTCAATCGCATGATGCCGAAGAAAGAGGAGGAGCCTGCTAAGGAGCCCCGTCTTTGCCCCTACTGCAAAACGGAGATTCCCGATGAGGCCACTAAGTGCCCTCACTGCACCTCCAGCTTATAATTTTGCTTTTGCAAGCCTTGCCTTTAGGGCAAGGCTTTTTTGTATACAATTATAGTTGTATAAATTTTGCCAATTTACAGGAAAAGACATGTCCATGGTCGAATAGATAAGTGGCAGTAAATATCTAATCTTTTGGAGGGATAGCTATGGAAATTGTAGGTGGTATCATTGTGATTTTGGCCTTTGCGGCCATTATCAAGAAGTATGAGACCCGCATGGTACTCTTTGGCGCCGGGCTGCTCATGTGTATTATTGGCGGTGTGCCGGAGACGGCCATCACCACGTTCTCCAAGCAAATGGTGCATAATTCCCTGGTTCCCACAATCTGTACGGTCATGGGCTTTTCCTACGTGATGAAGCTCACGGAATGTGACCGTCATCTGGTATCATCCATTTCTGGTGTGCTCAAAAAGAGCAAGATTTTCCTGATTCCCCTGGCCTTTCTGCTGACCTGGTGGATTAATATTGCCATCCCCAGTGCCGCAGGCTGTGCGGCAGCGGTGGGCAGTATCCTGATTCCCACCCTGATGGCAGCCGGTGTTCATCCGGCTATGGCCGCCAGTGTGGTACTGGCTGGCACCTGGGGCAGTGCCATTAGCCCGGGTACATCCCATAACCCCTTTGTGGCCGATTTAGCTGGCGTGGATGTCATGACGGTCATTATGAATGAGGCCCCCGCGGCCATCATCACTTCCCTTATCTGTATTGCGGTGTTGACGGCGGTGGCCATTATGCGCAAGGAAGGCCCCTCGGAGGAACGGGCTCAGGAATACCTGGCCAGCGGTGATGCTGCTACGGCCACCGATGATTTCAAGGTAAATCCCCTGCGGGCCATCGTGCCGCTGGTACCGCTGGTGCTCTTGATTCTGGGGAGCAAGCAGGTAGCTGTTCTGCCTCTGGTCAGCGTGCCTATGGCTATGATTAGCGGCGTGCTGCTGGGCCTGTTGGTAACCCTGACGAATCCCCAGGAAGCCACCAAGAAATTCTTTGAAGGTATGGGCAATGCCTATGGCAGTGTTGTGGGCCTCATCGTGGCAGCTGCTGTATTTACCGCTGGTATGATGGCCATGGGCCTAACCTCGGCTCTTATCGGCTTCATGAAGGGCTCTGAATCCATCGCCCAGATTGCCGGTGCCTTTGGTCCCTTTATCATTGCCATTATCTCCGGTTCCGGTGATGCGGCTGCCTTGGCCTTTAACGGTGCCATTACGCCCCATGCCACGGACTTTGGCATGACCATTATGAACCTGGGCTCCCTGGCTCAGATGACCGGTGCTATCGGCCGCTCCATGTCCCCAGTGGCAGGTGCAGCCATCGTTTGTGCTGGTCTGGCCAAGGTCAGCCCCATGGAAATGACGAAGCGCAATGCGCTGCCCATGCTGGCCTCGGTCATCGCCTTTATGGTGCTGTTCGGCTGATAAACAGGGGGCGAGCAGATGAATCTGGACAAGGAAATCAAGGAGCTGGCTGCGGGAATGGAACAGGCGCTGGTGGACCGGCGCCGGGATCTTCACCGTCATCCGGAATCGGGCTGGACGGAATTCCGCACGGCGTCACTGGTCATTTCCCGCCTGCAGGAGCTGGGCTTTGCGGTGGAGTTTGGCCGGGATGTGATGGTGGAAAATGAGCGCATGGGCGTGCCTGGTGAGGAGGTGCTCAGTGCCTGCCAGGAACGGGCCCTCAGCGAAGGGGCAAATTCGGAGCTGGTGAAAAAAATGGCTGGGGGCTGTACAGGTGTGGTAGCCACCCTGGATACTGGCCGTCCTGGCAAGACTGTGGCCCTGCGCTTTGATATGGACTGCAATGATGTGACGGAAGCTGCCGACGAACAGCATCGCCCTCACAGGGAAGGATTTGACTCCCTGCATAAGGGCTGTATGCATGCCTGTGGTCATGATGGTCATACCAGCGTGGGGCTGGGGGTGGCTGAAATTCTGGCCACGCTGCAGGATAAGCTGACGGGGAAAATCAAGCTGATTTTCCAGCCTGCGGAGGAAGGGGTGCGGGGAGCCCGGGCCATGGCGGCAAAAGGGGTGACCGATGATGTGGATTACCTCATCGGTTCCCATTTCATGATGCCTAAGATCGGTTTTTTGGCCTATGATGTGCAGAATTTCCTGGCCACCAGCAAGCTGAATGTGGACTTTAAGGGTGTGGCGGCCCATGCCGGGGGCGCACCGGAGCAGGGGAAAAACGCCCTGCTGGCAGCGGCTGCAGCGGCGCTGAATCTCCATGCCATTACGCGGCACAGTGGCGGCAGCAGCCGGATAAATGTGGGGGTTCTGCGGGCCGGTACCGGCCGCAATGTGGTGCCTGCCCAGGGACATATGGAAATCGAAACCCGGGGGGCCACCACGGAAATCAACGATTTTATCCGGGAGCGGGCTGAGCAGGTCATTAAGGGCGCGGCCATGATGTACGATACGGAGGTGAACATCACCCCCATGGGCAGTGCTCCCGGAGGCAATAATTCGCCGGAGTTGGCGGAGAAAATCCGGCAGGCGGCTCAGCGGCTGGAGCTTTTCGACAATCTGACGGACACCTACGATATGTGCGGCAGTGAGGACTTCATGTACTTTATGGAGCGCATGCAAAAACAGGGCAAGCAGGCCGCCTATATCATCATCGGTGCCTCCTTGGCCGCCATCAATCATAACGACCGGTTTGATTTTGATGAGCATGCCATGGTGCTGGCGGTGAGCCTGTTGTCAGCTGCGGTGGCGGATTTGTTAGAGGGTTAATGGAGAGGTGATGGATATTGATATCCCGGGAACGTATGTCTCGTGATTTTGCAGAAATGGCTAAATGCAGTGATACCCAGGGGGAGCAGGGCATTACCCGGCTGGCCTTCAGTGACAGCGACTGGCAGGGACGGGCCTATATCATCAGCCAGATGAAGGAGGCCGGCCTGATGGTGCGGGAGGATGCCTTTGGCAATGTCATCGGCCGCCTGGAAGGAAAGCAAAAGGACTTGCCGCCGGTGCTCTTCGGTTCCCATGGGGACAGCGTCCCCAGCGGGGGCAATTACGATGGTGCCGTGGGCATTCTGGCAGCAGTGGAGGTTATCCGCAGCCTGAAAGAAGAAGGTTTTGTGTCGGAACATCCCCTGGAAGTGGTGCTCTTCATGTGTGAGGAATCCAGCCGCTTCGGAGCTGCTACCCTGGGCAGCCGGGCCATGCGGGGAAAACTCACAAAAGAGGATTTGCAGCGCCTGCAGGATGGTCAGGGAAAAGCTCTCTATGATGTACTGCGGGAAAGGGGCTTGCAGCCGGATAAGCTGGACACGGCCATCTATCCCCAGCCGCCGAAAGCATTCTTTGAAGTCCATATCGAGCAGGGGAAGGTGCTGGAACACGCGCAGATTCCCCTGGGGGTGGTGACGGGGATTGCCGCGCCTACGAGGCTGCGGGTATATCTACACGGCAAGGCCGACCATAGCGGCGCCACACCCATGAATCTGCGCCATGACGGCCTCTGTGCTGCGGCAGAGATTGTCCTGAAATTGGAGGAGCTGGCCGCTGTCCGGTGTGAGCCGCCGGTGGCAGGCACTGTGGGCATATTGAAGGTGCAGCCCGGTGTGATGAACGTGATTCCCGGGGAATGTGAGCTGGGCGTGGATATCCGCAGCATCTCCGCCACGGCGAAGGACGCGGTGGAAGCAGGGCTGCGGCAGGCCATTGGGGAAATCTGTCAGCGCCGGGATATCGCCTATGACATCAAGGAAGTATCCAAGGAAGAGCCCGTAGCCATGCGCCCGGCAATGGTGAAATTCCTGGAAGGCATCTGCCAGAAGCAGGGGCAAAAATCCATGGCCCTGCCCAGCGGGGCCGGCCATGATGCCATGCACTGGGCGGACTTTGCCCCGGTGGGGATGCTCTTTATTCCCTGCCGGGAAGGCATCAGCCACAATCCGGCCGAGTATGCTTCCTTGGAGGATATCCTCAATGTCACGGGGATACTGGAGGCGGCGGTGAAGGCAGCTTCCCAGGCAGACCGAAGCTTTTGACCGCTGGCTGATTTTGAGTAAACTAAAGCGCCGTATGATTTTGAGCATACGGCGCTATTAATATGTTTATTTATTTTTTCTCAGCACTACGGCACTGCGGGCAGGAATGTAGATTTTCAGCCATTCCTTGCCGTCTTTTTCGTAGAGGGGATCGAAGTTGGTCTTGTGCACCACGCTGTCATCGGCCAGGCCATTGCCGCCGAATTCCACGGCGTCGGTGTTCAGCACCACTTTATAATCTCCCTTGGGTACCAGGAAACCGTAGTCCGGGAAGGACTGGGTGGGGGAGAAGTTGAAGACAAAGACCAGGTCCCCACGGCTGTAAGCCAGAATCTGATCTCCGTCATTGTGCCAGATTTCCACTACGGGCTGTTTCTGGAAGTTCTTGACGGTCTTCATGGTGGCCAGCATTTCCCGGTCGAAATCCCCTAAGTAGTGGTAGCAGAGGTTCTGGTCGTCCACCAGATGCCACTGGCGGCGGGCGTATTTATAACCCCAGCCGTTGCCCTCACGGGGGAAGTCAATCCATTCGGGATGACCGAATTCGTTGCCCATGAAGTTCAGGTAGCCGCCGTTGATGGTGGAGGCGGTAACCAGGCGAATCATCTTATGCAGGGCAATGCCGCGGTCTACCATGCCGTTGCGGTTGTCCTTGGAGAAATGCCAGTACATATCCGCATCGATGAGGCGGAAGATGATGGTCTTGTCGCCAACCAGTGCTTGGTCATGGCTTTCGGCATAGGAGATGGTCTTTTCATCGGGACGGCGGTTGGTCATTTCCCAGAAAATGCTGGAGGGCTTCCAATCCTCGTCCTTCTGCTCCTTGATGGTCTTAATCCAGTAATCGGGCACGTTCATGGCCAGACGGTAGTCAAAGCCATAGCCGCCGTCCTCGAATTTGGCCGCGAGCCCCGGCATGCCACTGACATCTTCCGCGATGGTGATGGCATGGGGCTTGATTTCGTGAATGAGTTTGTTGGCCAGAGTCAGATAGCAGATGGCGTTATCGTCCTGATGGCCGTTGAAGTAGTCGCCGTAGTTCATGAAGGCTTCGCCCAAACCATGGCTGTAGTAGAGCATGGAGGTGATGCCGTCAAAGCGGAAGCCATCGAAGTGGAATTCTTCCAGCCAGTATTTGCAGTTGGACAGCAGGAAGTGGATGACATCGTCCTTGCCGTAGTCAAAGCACAGGCTGTCCCAGGCTGGATGTTCGTGACGGTCGCCGGGATAGAAGAACTGATTGGGGTCGCCACAGAGGTTGCCGAGGCCTTCGACTTCGTTCTTGACGGCATGGCTGTGGACGATGTCCATGATAACAGCCAGCCCCATTTTGTGTGCTGTATCAATGAGTTCCTTGAGTTCTTCCGGCGTGCCGCAGCGGCTGCTCGGTGCGAAGAAGGAGCTTACATGATAGCCAAAGCTGCCGTAATACGGATGTTCCTGAATGGCCATAATCTGGATGCAGTTATAGCCGTCCGCCTTTACCCGAGGCAGGATTTTTTCCGTAAACTCTTTATAGGTGCCTACCTTTTCGGCATCCTGCGCCATACCTACATGACATTCATAGATAAGCAGCGGCGCGGTGTCCGGCTTAAATTTGGCATCGTGCCAGGTGTGCTTCTTGCGCGGGTTCCAAACCTGAGCGGAGAAAATCTTGGTGTTTTCGTCCTGTACCACACGGGTGGCCCAGGCGGGAATACGTTCCCCTTCACCGCCGCGCCAGTGCACCTTCATCTTGTATAAATCTTTATGCTTGATTTTTCCGGCGGGGATTACAAGTTCCCAGTCGCCGGTGCCGGGGATGTGACGGCATCTAAACTCCTCTTTTTCCTGCCAGTCACTGAAATCACCAATCAGGTAAATGTCCAGGGCATTCGGTGCCCATTCCCGGAAGACCCAGCCACGGCCCTGCTTGTGCAGGCCATAGTAGAGATGTCCCGTGGCAAAGTCGCTCAAGCTGCTTTTGCCATTTTGTGTGAGTTGATTGATTTTCCAAACCGCATGCTCATGACGTCCCCGAATAGCGTCCTCATATGGAGCCAGCCATTCATCATGCGCGATTAATCCTAATTGTTTGTTTTTTACCATTATTTATGCTCTGACAGTCCAACCTGTCAAAACCTATCCCCCTATCTTGATAAAATTTTCCCTAACAAACAAACATAGTATAACACATTTTTCATAAATTGGCTTGTTTTGGCATTATAAGTGAAAAGAAAAATCATATACACAAAGTTATCCACAAAGAGGTGGGGAGAAAAGACCCCATAAACAAGGGAATTTCAGGTTTTTTTCAGGAAAAATGCGCACTTATCCACAGTTTCCACAGGAAAGACTGTGCATAATGTGGATAAGTGTAAGATTTTGCCTTGCTAGGAGATTGGTATTTTTCAGACGATTGTGGATAAATTCGCGCGGCAAAATTAATCGCTCTAGTCGGGGAAAATATGGTATAATACCTTACTATCAATGTTTGCTTAGAGGAGGTTTCTATAATATATGGCGATGTCTAAAGGAACACAGCTTTGGCTCACGGTATTTTTGGGGCTGATGACGGCTATGGCTCCGCTGGCTACGGATATGTACCTGCCAGCTTTGCCGACGGTGCAGATTGATATGGGCATTTCGGCATCTCTGGCGCAGATGACCCTGACCATGACCATGCTGGGAATGGCTTTGGGACAGATTTTTGCGGGGCCGGTCAGTGACCGCTATGGGCGGAAATGGCCCTTGGCGGCAGGTATGGTGATTTTCACCCTGTCCACCGTGGGATGTGTCTGGGCGCAGGACATCATGCTCTTTCTGTTCTTCCGTTTTGTGTCGGGCTTTGCCGGAGCCAGCGGTATCGTGATTGCCAAGGCCATTGCCCGGGATGTTTGTGAGGGGCCGGAGCTGACGAAGTTCTTTGCCATGCTCATGATGGTCAATGGTCTGGCACCGATTATTGCGCCGGTAATCGGCGGGCAGATTCTGCTCTTTACGAGCTGGCGTGGCGTATTTGTGCTTCTGGTAGCCGTGGGGCTGTTTCAGCTGATAGCGACGCTTGTTTATAAGGAAACCTTGCCCAAAGATAAGCGGCTCAAGGGGCTGCAGGAATCCTTTGCCAAGTTTCCCCTGCTGCTCAAAAATCG
The DNA here is from genome assembly GCF_000701565.1 of Selenomonas sp. FC4001. Lineage (NCBI taxonomy): Bacteria > Bacillati > Bacillota > Negativicutes > Selenomonadales > Selenomonadaceae > Selenomonas > Selenomonas sp. FC4001. The sequence continues at coordinate 7,982 of NZ_JNJF01000020.1, forward strand.
TTATTTTCTGGGGCATTGTCTGGTGCAGTGCTTTGTGTTCGGCGCATTCTTTTCGTATCTGGCGGGGTCATCCTTTGTATTTCAGAATATCTTTCATGTTTCGCCGCAGATGTTCAGCTTGATTTTTGGCGGCATCGGGGCCGGGCTGCTGCTGGCAGGCGCATTGCCGGCACGCTTGGCCGGACGGGTGGAAGATGTGAAGATGCTGCAGGTATCCTTAATCGTGCCTTTGGTGGGGGCTGTATTGCTGCTGCTGGCTTTTTCGGCGGAGGCAGGCATGGAGATTATCCTGCCGGTGCTCTTTCTGACCATTACGCCGCTTTCGGTGATGGGAGCTGCGAGTTTTTCCCTGGCCCTGTCGCGGCAGGGAAAAAATGCCGGCAGTGCCAGCGCCTTAATCGGTTTCTTTTCGATGATTCTCGGCGGCTGTATGATGCCTTTGGTGGGCATTGCCGGAGATAATACGGCCATTCCCATGTGCGTGATTATGATTTGTGGTTATGGGCTGGGCTATCTGGTATTCCAGCTGATGATTGCCCCGGAGCACAGGGCGTAAAGTGCTGAAAAAAGAGTCCGTCTGCGTATTGATAGCAGGCGGGCTTTATGCTATATTGAGAGTGTTGTTTGCATTACGAAAGGAAAGTTATACATGGAATATAAAATGATTGCGTTGGATTTGGACGGCACCCTGAACAATGATGATAAAGTCATTACGCCACGCACCCGCGATGCCTTGATGGCAGTGCAGGAACAGGGGGTTATTGTGGCGCTGGTTTCCGGCCGTCAGGCACCGGGACTGCAGCGGGAGGCGGATGCCCTGCATCTGGAGGATTATCATGGCCTGCGGATTTCCTATAATGGCGGCCGCATTCAGGATGCGACCACGGGGCAGATTCTCTTTGACTGTGCCATTGACAATGAAACGGCGGTTTCCTTCCTGCGTCATCTGGAAGCCTGGCCGGAACTGTCGCCCATTGTGGATGACGGAAAATATATCTATACCACGGACGCCCGCCGTCATAAGGTGATGGATGAGTGCCGCAACAACAATATGCAGGTGCGGCTGGTGGATAACATTGCCGATGCGGTGGATTTTGCTCCGGTGAAGATTCTCACGGCGGCGCCCAATGACATTTTGGTACCGCATCTGGCGGACATCCGCCGCGGCTTTGAGGATAAGCTGTCCTTCGTGCAGTCGGCGCCCTGGTTCTATGAAGCCACGGTGAAGGGCGTCAGCAAGTACAGTGCGCTGGGACAGGCCTGCAAGCGGCTGAACATTGACCCCAGTGAAGTTATGGCCTTTGGTGATGCTCAGAACGATATGAGCATGCTGGACTTTGCCGGTTATGGCGTGGCCATGGGTAACGCCTGTGACGAGCTCAAGGCCATGGCGGATGAAATCACCGCGACCAATAATGAAGATGGTATTGCTGTAACGCTTTCCAGACATTTTGATATTTGATTGTGAAAAGCCTTCCCTGTGTGGAAGGTTTTTTTTATGTTAATTTTGCAGGATTTTTTGTCTGGAGCGCGAAAGTTGTCGGCAGATGTGTTTGGTGTAATTTTTTAGAGAAAAGAGGTCAGATGGATGAAAAGGATGATAAGCAAGACTTGTGCCCGCAGGACAGCTGCGGCCATGGCGGCGGCTCTGGCCGTGAGTCTGGTACCTGCTGACTGGTGCCAGGCAGCTCCGGCTTCGCCCTATACGGCAGCAGCCAATCAGCAGGTTTACAGCCAGCTGGACTTCTCGGATGAACGGGAAAAGGAGTTTGCTGAGCGGGGACTCATTGAAGCACCCAAGGCACTCGAAATCAAGGATGCCAAGGGACGGGTAGTCTGGAGTCAGGCGGCCTACAGTTTCTTGCAGAACAAAGCGCCGGCTACCGCCAATCCCAGCCTCTGGCGCAACGCCCAGAACAATCATGTCTGCGGTCTTTTTGAGGTCATGGACGGTATCTATCAGGTGCGTGGCTATGACATGTCAAACATCACCTTTGTCCGCGGGAAGACAGGCTGGATAGTCTTTGACCCGCTGATGACGGTAGAGTGCAGTCAGGCAGCCAAAGCGCTTGTGGAAAAGCATTTTGGCAAGCGGCCGGTGAAGGCGGTCATATACAGTCATTCGCATGTGGACCATTATGGCGGCGTGCGGGGCATTGTCTCGGAAAAAGATAATGTACCCATCATTGCGCCGGAAGGTTTTGAGGAACATGCGGTCAGCGAAAATGTATACGCCGGAGCGGCGATGGGGCGCCGGGCATCTTATCAGTATGGTACGTTGCTGGACCCGGGACCAGAGGGGCGGCTCTCCATTGGTATCGGCATGGGGCAGTCCATTGGGCAGATTTCCTATCTCTCGCCGACGGTGAACATCAAGCGCACAGGAGAAAAGCTCAATATCGATGGCGTGGAGATGGAGTTTCAGCTGACGCCGGGCACCGAAGCTCCCGCCGAGATGAATACCTGGTTCCCGCAAAAGAAAGCCCTGTGGATGGCGGAGAACTGCACGGGAACTTTGCATAACCTCTATACTTTGCGGGGCGCAGAGGTGCGTGACGGCAACAAGTGGTCGCATTATCTGATGGAATCCCTGAGCCGTTATGGCGATAAGGCGCAGGTGGTCTTCCAGGCCCATAACTGGCCGCATTGGGGCAATGCGTATATCAAGGAGTACATCACCAATACGGCGCTGATGTATCAGTTTATCCATGACCAGTCCCTGCTCTATCTCAACCGGGGCATGACAGAAAATGAAATCGCCCATACCATTCACCTGCCGCCAGCCTTGGAGAAGGTCTGGTATACGCGTCAGTATTATGGGACAGTTCCCCATAATGCCAAGGCTGTCTATGAAAAGTACATGGGCTGGTACGATGCCAATCCCGTCCACTTGAATGCGCTGCCGCTGGCTGTAAGTGCCAAGAAATATGCAGAGTATCTGGGGGATTCGCAGGCTGTGCTCGCGAAAGCCCGGCAGGATTTTGCCAAAGGAGAGTATCAGTGGGTAGCGGAAATCACCAATCAGCTGGTCTTTGCTGACCCCAAAAATCAAGAGGCCCGCAATCTCTGCGCAGATGCTTTGGAACAGCTGGCTTATCAGGCGGAATCCGGCACCTGGCGCAATGTGTATTTGTCAGGCGCCAAGGAACTGCGGGAGGGCAGTAAGGTTGACCCCAACCGCACGCCGCCGCCAAGCCCGGATATCCGCCGCAAGATGGATTCGTCCATGATGCTGGATGATTTGGGGATTATGCTGGATACGGATAAGGCGCATGATTTGAATTTTGATGTAAATCTTCATCTGACGGATACAGGGGAAAAATATCTGCTGAAGGTTCGTTCCGGGATTCTGCTCTATCAGAAGGGAGAGGAAGCAAAGAAGCCGGATGCTGTCTGGCGGATGCCGAAGGACGGCTTGTTTACCCTGCTCAGCAAGGATAAGGAAAAACAGGCGAAATTGATTCGGCAGGAAGGGGATAAGAGTCTGCTCAATCGGTTCTCGGATGCGATTACGGTGACGAAGGCGTTCTTTAATATTATTGAGCCGTAGTTTCATTGGTGAGTGCCAGTGAGAGGCGGCGAGCGGGGCTTTATTTGCTGGCCTGCGCTAAATGGCGCCTTCGTCTATGCCGTTAACTTAGCGGGATGCTCCGGTTACCACGTCGCGGCTTGCAGCGTGGTGTCCGGGGCTTTTCGTTTGAGCGCCAGCCTGCGGCAATCGCTCCGGTCAGCAAATAAAGCCCCGCTTGCCCTTGGGAGGGCATTGCAGTTTACCTGCCGGGGATTGTTCAAGCGGCTTTACTGTGATATATTAGTTACACAAATAATTGAATGGATTTAGATAGAGGAACGATAATGGAAGAACAGAAACATAAGCGCCGCATACATTACAGCGGTAAGTATCCCCGGCATTTTGCTGAGAAGTATAAGGAACTCAATCCCGAAAAGTACGGGGAGGAAGTGGCGCATGTTATCGCCAAGGGCAATACCCCGGCGGGCATGCATATTCCCATTATGGTGGAGGAGATTCTGGATGTGCTGGCCATTCAGCCCGGTGAGCAGGGCTTTGATGGCACGTTGGGTTATGGCGGGCACACGCTGGCCATGCTCGATAAACTTGCGGGGCAGGGGCGGCTTTACAGTGGGGATATTGACCCGATTGAGTCGAAGAAAACAGAAGCGCGCATCCGCGACAAGGGCTTTGGCGAGGATATCTGGCAGCTGCGGAATATGAATTTTTGTCAGATTGATGAACTGACGCAGGAAGTGGGCGGCTTTGATTTCGTACTGGCGGACCTCGGCGTGTCCTCCATGCAGATTGACAATCCGGAGCGGGGCTTTACCTTCAAGAGTGATGGGCCGCTCGACTTGCGGCTGAATCCCGAAGCGGGGATTACGGCAGCGCAGAGACTTGCGGATATTTCCAAGGAGGAACTTACGGGCATGCTGCAGGAAAATGCAGATGAACCCTATGCCGCCGAGATTGCCCGGCAGATTACCCGCCGCCGCTGGCCGATTAAGACCACGCGGGAGCTTTATGACGAAGTAGCCAAGGCTTTGGCGAAGGTGGAACTGCCGCCTGAGATGAAGGAACGGGCCGGTTACAGCACGAAGAAGCAAGCGCTTGCGCGGGAAGAACTCATCAAAAAAAGCAGCGCCCGGGTGTTCCAGGCACTGCGTATCGATATCAATCACGAGTATGAAGTTCTCTATGAGTTCATGGAAAAACTGCCGGAGGCGTTAAGATCCGGCGGGCGGGCCGCCATTCTGACCTTCCATTCCGGCGAGGACAGGATTGTGAAGAAGGCCTTTAAGACTTTCTTCCAGCAGGGGATCTACCGCGAGATTTCGCAGGAGGTTATCCGTCCTTCCAAGGAGGAATGTTACCGCAACAGCCGGGCACATTCCACGAAACTCAGGTGGGCCATAAAGGCTTAATTGCGTCTGACCTTGGCAAAATGAAGTTCTGGGATATGTTCGATTAAATTCATATTATGGGCTAGAGCATAGAATGTCTCCAGCCCTTTTTTGTATTCCTCGGTTAAATCCCATTTGATGGTGTTATAGAGGTAGCTGTCGAGCTGTTCATAGGTGAAGGGCTTATCGTCCAGTACCGAACGGATGATTTTATCCTTCTGTTCCGGGTACTTGCGGAAGGACTTGGTCACGCGGTCGTAGATAAGCTGCAGCATTTCCGGATTGCTTTCGGCAAAGTCCCGGTTAACGACCCAGAGGGCATAGACCATCTTTTGGCCGGTGAGTTCCTGCCACTCCTGGCCCAAATCGTAGTAGTAAAGACCTTCCTCGCGGTGATGGTAGCACCAGAGGGCATCATCACCGATGAGCAGGGAGGCCGTGGCGTCATCCGGGATGGGCGCATCCGGGCCGACATGGCGAACGTAGTAGTTGGGAATGGCGCCGTAACTGCGCAGGATGATTTTTAAGAGGCAGTGCGAGGTCGCGCTCTTGGCCGTGAGGATGATTTTGTCATCTTTTAGGCTTTCGATGGGCTTCTTGGAAATCAGCAAAATGCTTTGCACAGGGCCATCGGTGCTGATGCAGACGTCGGGAAGAATCACTAATTTTTCGCTGTGGCGGGCGTAAATGATGGATGAGGTATTGCTCATGTCCAGACGCCCGTTGATGATGTCATTATTCAGGACGGCAGGTACGCCGCGGGTTATGGAAAGCCCCTGGGCGGCGCCGTGATTGTAGCTGTAAGAAAGGGGCAGGACGTTCAAAAAGTCGATATGCCCAACGCGGGGACAGGTCATAGGTGTTCCTCCTTTGGAAAAAGTTCTCCTCCATTATACCGCGGCCGTTCCTTTTTTGCCAACGATAATATCCTGTGGGAATTGTCAGAAAAGCGCCATGAATGTTGACTTTTGGCGGTCATTAGAGTAAAATTGTTTGATGTAATCAACTTACAGTTATACAGTTTATTTTGCGATAAAATTGGATTTTGCTGAGGAGGAATTTTGATGGATGAATACGTAAATTGGGGGCGCTGGTTTTCCATTCTGCACCGCCGTTCACAGCTGTTTGTGGTGGAAGCCTGCCAGAAGTTCGGTTTAACTTTTTCTGAGTATATCATGCTGATTCGCATTTTTGACCATGAAGGGGCCAAACAGGATGAGCTGGCGGCCATGCTTTATCTCGATAAGGCGGTCGTGACGCGCACGATTAACCTTTTGGTGGACAAGGGCTTTATCTATCGGGAAGCCGATACCAATGACCGGCGTATCCGCCATATCTATCTGACGGATTACGGCCGTCAGCAGCATGAATATCTGCGCAATGTCATTCAGGGCTGGGTGGATTATCTGGTGGCAGATATGGATAAGAAGGAAATCAAGGAGCTGTTCAACGGTTTCCATAAGTTGGTGGACAGAGCCTGTGATGCGGACTTGGTGGAACTGGCCAAGCATTTGCCGACAGGGGGCGCTGTTCGTGATAAACTTTAAGTTTGGCGCGGCAGCTCTGCTGGCGGTGACAGTTCTGTTCAGCGGCTGCGGGCATAAAGAAGTGACCCAGGATAAGCCGATGCTGGTTAAGACCCAGCAGGCAGGTTTGGGCGCAAGTGCGGAAAGTGGCAGCTATTCCGGTACGGTGAAGGGGCGTCATGAAACCAATATGTCCTTTCAGGTAGGGGGACAGATTCTGGCCCGGAACGTACAGGCCGGCAGCCGGGTACGGGCCGGGGATGTACTTATGGTCATCGATGCCCGTGATGTGGTACAGCAGGCCAATCAGGGCGATGCTCAGCTGGCTTCAGCAAGGGCGCAGCTCTCGTTAGCGGAGAAGAATCTGGAGCGCTATACCCAGCTCTATCAGGAAAATGCGATATCCCGTGCCACGCTTGACCAGTATCAGACGAATTATGATGCGGCGTTTGCGGCCTATAGAAGTGCATTGGCGCAGCAGAAGCAGGGGCATAACTCTTTGGGATATACCAACCTTACCGCCGGGGCTAACGGCGTAGTGTCCTCTATCTCGGCAGAGGAAGGCCAGGTTGTGGCCGCCGGGCAGACAGTGCTGACACTGGTACAGACCGGCGAAATGGAAGTGGAAATCTCTGTGCCGGAAAACAAGGTCAGTGAACTGACTCTGGGCATGCCGGTTTCGGTGAATTTCTGGGCGTTAAAGGGCCGGGCTGATGGCACTATCCGGGAGATTTCGCCCATGGCGGATCCAACTGCCCGCACCTATAAAGTCCGGGTGGCCATTCCGGAACCTCCGGAGGGTATGCAGCTGGGCATGACAGCTAACGTCTCCATTAAGGGAGCCGATAATGCTGGGGCGGAAGGCGCAGTACTTCCGCTGGCCGCTATTTTCCAGGATGGGGATACGCCGCAGGTCTGGGTAGTGGACGAAGATAACAAGCTCACGGCAAAGGCTGTAACCGTAGAAAATCTGGGGGATGACAAGGTGCTCGTTACGGGCCTCAATGCCACGGATTTGATTGTTACGGCTGGTGTCCATAAGCTGCACGAGGGGCAGACGGTACGGACGGAGGCGGACTGATGCGGAATCTTACGGAAGTCAGCTTAAAGAACCGCACCTTGGTGTGGTATTTTATCATCGTCACCGCCATTGGCGGTGTCCTGTCCTACTTTCAGCTGGGGCGTATGGAGGACCCGAACTTCACCATTCGTCAGATGGTGGTGACGGCGGCCTGGCCCGGAGCTACGGCTCAGGAGATGGAGGAGCAGGTTACAGACAAGCTGGAGAAGCGCCTGCAGGATACGCCGCACTTGAAGAATATCAAGAGTGAAAACCGCGCGGGGCAGACCGTTATCTATGTGGAATTGGATGATGCCATTGCCAAGGACGATATCCGCCCCACCTGGCGCGATGTGCGCAATTTCTGCGAGGACATCAGGAAGGATTTGCCGGAAGGTGTCTATGGCCCTTATTACAACGACCGTTTTGATGATGTGTTCGGCACCATCTATGCCGTGACCGGCGAAGGCTACAGTTACGAGGAACTGCGCCAGTACGCAGAAAAGACCCGCCGCATGCTGCTGAATGTGCCCAGCGTCCAGAAGGTGGAGCTGATTGGCGAGCAGAAGGAAAAAATCTATGTGGAACTGGATACCATGAAGCTCTCGGAGCTGGGAATCAGTCCGCAGGTGATTTCAAATGCCTTAAAGACACAGAATGAAATGACGGCAGCAGCTATGGTGGACACGGATTCGTCCAATGTCTATCTGCGCCTGTCCGGTCAGTATGAAGATGTAAACGCCATTGCCGAAACGCCTATCAGCGCGGGCGGCCGCAACTTCCGACTGGGGGATATCGCCAAGGTAACCCGTAAGGCCAGTGACCCCGCGGGAAACAAGATGTTTTTTAACGGCCAGCCTGCCATTGGTATTGCTGTGTCCATGGAGGACGGCGGCAATATTCTGGATTTGGGCGACAACCTCAAAAAACAGATAACGGCTATACAGGCAGAAGTGCCTGCTGGCGTGGAAATCCAGCAGGTGGCGAATCAGTCAGAAGTGGTGCGTGATTCCATCAACGAGTTTATTAAGACACTGCTCGAAGCTATTGTCATCGTACTGGCCGTAAGTTTCCTGTCTCTGGGATGGCGCACCGGCATGGTTGTAGCCTGCTGCATACCGCTCGTGCTCTGCGGCGTCTTTATCTGCATGTATATTCTGGGCATTGATTTCCATAAGGTGTCTCTGGGTGCTTTGATTATCGCATTGGGCCTTCTGGTAGATGATGCCATTATCGCCGTGGAAATGATGAGCGTGAAGCTGGAAGCAGGGATGAATCGTTTTGATGCGGCCTGCTTCGCCTTTAAGGCCACAGCCAAGCCCATGCTCACCGGTACGCTGATTACCTGTGCCGGTTTTATTCCCGTGGCCTTTTCTGAGGGCATGGCCAGCGAATTCTGCAGTGCCTTGTTTCCGGTTATCGGCATAGCTCTGGTGCTTTCCTGGATTGTGTCGGTTATGGTGGCTCCGCTTCTGGGTACCTATATGATTAAGGCGAAGCCTAAGGTGGATTCCGCTGGGGAAATCAATCCCTATCAGAGCCGGTTTTATGTGGAGTTCCGTAAGGTACTGTGCTTCTTCCTGAGTCATCGCCGGTTGGTGCTGGTGGGTACGGTGGTACTCTTTGTCCTGTCGCTGGTGATGATGCCGCATATCCGGCAGGAATTTTTCCCGACTTCTACACGGCCGGAAGTGCTGATGGAACTGAAACTGCCGGACGGAGCTTCCATGGAGGCTTCTCAGCAGGTGGCTGACCGCATGTCGCAATTCCTCCAGCAGCATGAGGATTTGCTGGAACATTATTCCTACTATGTAGGACGGTATGCTCCCCGCTTCGTGCTGACGGTTGACCCCAAGGCAGATGCGGATAATGTCACCAACTTTGTGATTGTGACCAAGGATGTCAAGGCACGTGAGGCATTGGCCAAAGACTTGCAGCAGGCCTTTAACGAGGATTTTTCGGATGTACGGGCCAAGCTGCAGTATATTCAGACCGGGCCGCCGACGGATTATCCGGTGATGCTGCGGGTGCGTGGATACAGCCCCGAGCAGGCCAAAACTATCGCCCACAAGGTGGAACAGATTGTGGCTGCTGACAGCAACAACTACAATGTACATCTGGACTGGAACGCCAAGAGCAAAGTGGTGAAACTGGAGCTCGACCAGGATAAGCTCAAAAGTTTGGGCTTGAGCGCCCAGGCGGTGAAGCAGATGATTTACACTGAGGTCACTGGTGCTAAGGCGGCACAGTTCTACAATGGCGACAGAACACTGGACATCACCCTGCGGCTTTCTGTAGCCGACCGGGAAGATTTGGGCAAATTGGGCAGCCTGCCCGTCTATTTGGGCAGTGCCGGTTATGTGCCGCTGGAACAGATTGCCAAGATTTCCTATGGCGCAGAAGATGGCCTGGTGAAGCGGCGCAATCTGATGCCGACGGTGACGGTGCAGGCCGAAGTTCATAGCGGTACCGCCAATGATGCCACGAAAAAGGCCTATGAGGCTACGCGCGAGCTGCGGGAGGATTTGCCCTTCGGCTGCAGCATTGAACCTGCCGGAGCCTTGGAGGACAGCCACACGGCATCCCAGCATTTGTTGGCGCCTGTGCCGGCCATGCTCTTTGTCATCATGACCCTCTTGATGTTCCAGTTAGACAGTGGCAAACAGATGCTGCTGACCCTGCTGACGGCTCCCTTGGGACTTATCGGCGTGGTCTGGGGCATGCTTCTGACAGACTCGGCCATGGGCTTTGTGGCTGAACTGGGAATCCTGGCACTTTTCGGCATGATTATCCGCAACTCGGTAATCCTTATCGACCAGATAAAGAAACACCTTGCCGAAGGAGAAAGCCCCTATGATGCAGTGGTGGATTCGGCCATTCTCCGTTTCCGTCCCATTATGCTGACGGCGGCTGCGGCTATCTTAGGTATGCTGCCATTGATGGTCAGCAAATTCTGGGGGCCTATGGCAGTAGCCATTGCCAGCGGCCTGTTGGTGGCTACAATCCTGACGCTTTTGGTGCTGCCAACCATGTATGCTGTAGCCTATAGGGTACCCAGTGAGGACAAGTGTGATTAATAATTACTATTGATTGTATAGAATTAATTGACAATTCCCCTTTATGCCTTTTATAATAAGGTGTAGAGGGGAATTCCTGCATTGACAAAAAATCTCAATTCTGCTATGATTTAGCTTGAAATTGATAATATTTCTACATTATCGATTTTGTTCTCCAATGGCAGAATGGGGAAACAGGATGCCCAATAAAGAAATAGGCGGGGATAATCCCTGTTTATATGTTGTTTTATGTTAAGGAGGATGGATTCGATGTTCCAGAAAACTGATTTTTGGATTGGTCTGGCTGTAGGTGCTGTTGCTGGTATTTTTGGCTATCGTTTCATGCAGGAGCGTGAAGCTCAGCTGGCTGCTATGCAGCAGGCTGCTCCCGCTGCTGAACTTCCGGTTGCTGAACTGCAGCGCCAGAAGGAAGAGCTCGAAGATTTGATCGCAGCTCAGGAAGCGAAAAAGGCTAAATAAGTTATAAATCGTTTTTGACGAGAAAGGAGACTGCCGCTCTTGACGTTTGCGGCAGTCTTTTCTTGTCAACAGGGAGGAAATTGTTTTGAGTTTGCTGGGAAACATCCAAATCCCCACCAATAAGTTGGATTTATTTATCCGTTCTGTGGATATCTCGTCCTATCTGCCCGGACGGGTGCGTTTGTATAGCAATAATCTCATTGGCAATGCCGGTTTGGCAGCAGAAGTCGAAAGTCAGCTGTTGGCTTTTGGCGAGATTGACAGTGTGCAGACCAACACCACATCGGGTTCCATATTAATCCTTTATGAGCCGGAAAGACTTCGCCGCAACGCAGAACTGCGCAAGGTGGAGGAGTATATTATGACGCATGCGAGGAGGAAATAACGAATGTCTTATGTATCAGGTTTTATGATGGGGGCGGCTATTGGCAAGAGCATTCGCCAGATGGTAGCAGGTGGCGGTGCACCTAAGATGGGTAGCGCAGCCATGCCTTTGCGCAAGGTAAAGCGCACGGTGGCAGCAGCAGTCTGCCCGGCGCCGTCCTTTAAGCTGGTGTCGAGCCTGCCTGGACGCCGCCGTTATCGCGTGAGCAAGCTTTCGCCGGAACTGGCAAAACTTTTGGAAGAACAGCTCGTTAAGCTCAATTATGTGAAAAGCGTACAGGCAAATCCTGTCAGCGGCAGCATCCTGCTGGTATTCGATGAGGCCTATGAGGCCGATGTCGAACAGCTGGCACAGTGGCTGGAACGCAAGTTCTTCGGCGGAGTGGCCGCTAAAATCAGCCATGGCTTTGGCAAGATGGCGGCTATGGCAAGCTCTGAAGCCCATGCAGGCAGCATCACGCGCAGCATTCGCAATACGGCGCGGGCGTTCAGCCAGTGGATTAAGGACCATACCTGTGGCTGGTTCGATATGAGCTCGTTGGCTTCGTTATTGTTCCTGCTTCGCGGTCTTAGAAAGATGATGCTTACCAAGCAGTACCCGTCAGGCTCGCAGATGCTATGGTGGGCCGTGACCTTAATGAGAGGGTGGCGTACCGTATGATGTACGGAAATTGTTATTTTCACCTGCAGGCGGCGCTGAACCGTGAAGAACGGGCCAAGCTTGCCGCTAAAATCCGCCGCAACCGCAATATTATTGCGGTGACGGTGGATGAACGCAAGGTGCATATTTGGTATAAACGACAGATGACGGCTTATCAGCTGCAGGAAATCCAAAAAATGCTGATTGAAACCGTAAAACGTTTGCAGGAAGCGGCGATTACGCCCTCTGAACGGCTGGCCGAATACCGCCGGGATGCCGTGATTTCTCTGGCGGGCTTTGCGGCGATGGAAGTCTTAAAGCGCACTTCGCCGCAGCTTTTTGTGGGCAGCAAGATTTTGCGCAGCCTGCTGGTGCTGGGCATTGCCCGGAAGTTTATCCAAAACGGCGTGAGCGGTGTGGTCAAAGACCATCAGCCCAATGCCGATACCCTGACGGCTACGGCCGTTATCGCCTCAGTGCTGGCGGGCAAGCCCGAATCCAGCCTGACGCTGTTGGCGCTTTCCAATGGTGCGGAAATGCTCACAAGCTATGCGGCTGAAAAAGCCCGCACGCATATCTCGGGCCTGCTTTCTCTTGACCAGCGTTATGTATGGCTGGTGGAAGGTGAGGTCGAGCGCAAAGTTCCTGTGGAACAGGTCAAGGTCGGCGATACTATTGCGGCTCATACCGGTGAAAAAATCGTTGTGGATGGCCGGGTAATCAGCGGCGATGCCGCAGTCAATCAGGCCTCCATTACTGGTGAATCCAACCCTGCCATGAAGCATACGGATTCGCCTGTTTATGCCGGCAGCGTGGTTGAGGCCGGTGAACTGGTTATCAAGGTCGAAAAGGTCGGTAAGGACACGAGCCTTGCCCATATCGTCCATCTGGTGGAAGAAGCCCAGAACCGCAAGGCACCCGTGCAGAACTTTGCCGACAAGATGGCCAATTTCCTCGTGCCGGTTTCCTTTATCGGCGCAGGTATTGTTTATGGTGCTACCCGCGATTGGCAGCGCGTGCTGAACCTCCTGTTTATCGACTTCTCCTGCGGGCTCAAGCTGTCTACGGCTACGGCCATGTCGGCGGCTATCGGTGCGGCGGCCAAGCGCGGTATCCTCGTCAAGGGCGGCAACTATATCGAAGCCCTGGCCGAAACCGATACGGTCGTACTCGATAAGACGGGTACGCTCACCGTGGGCATTCCGCAGATTGCCTTTGTCAAAACCGCCAAGGGCGTAGAGGAAAAGGAAATGATTCTGCTGGCATCTTCTGCCGAGCAGCATTCTGTTCATCCGCTGGCAGTAGCTATTCAGAAATACGTGGAGGCGCAGGAATGGACTTCTCCGCAGCATACATCTTCCAAGACCATTGTGGCCCGCGGCATGCAGGCCAAGGTGCCTGACTTTGAAGGGTATAAGGGCGGCCTCATTCGTGTCGGCAGCTTGAAATTCCTGCGGGAAAACGGCATTGAAGATACGCAGGGGCTGGCGGATGGCCTGGCCTTCAAGAATCTTCTCTATGTAGCCCGTGATAAGGAGCTTATTGGCGTTATCGGCATCGAAGACCCCATCCGTCCGAAGATGAAAAAGACGCTGAATCAGATGCGCCGTCATGGTGTGGATGAAATCGTCATGCTCACGGGCGACAGCAAGGCCGTAGCCGCCGAAGTGGCCCATAACATGGATATCGACTCCTACCATGCGGAAATCCTGCCGGAGGATAAGAGCCATTATGTCAACAAGCTCAAACAGCGGGGCACGGTCATGATGGTCGGTGATGGTATCAACGATGCGCCGGCCCTGGCCTTCTCCGATGTGGGTGTGTCCTTAGGCGGGCGGCAGACGGATATCGCCGCCGAATCCTCGGCTGTGACCATTCACTCCGAAGACCCGGAACGTTTGATTGAAACCCTGCAGCTAGGGCGCCGCACCATGGATTTGGTGCATCAGAACTTCATGGCCACCATTCTGGTCAATTCCTCGGCTATGCTTTTAGGCGCTTTGGGCAAAATCAGCCCGCTTTGGGCGGCCGTGATTCACAATACGGCAACGTTGGCTGTCGTGCTTAACAGCTGCCGTATTTTGAACAGCAATAAGTCTGGTTTCTTTGCCCGCAGCAACCGCCGGGCAGCCTGATAGAAAAGGGGGATAATCATGCAGAACGACTGGAAAAATTTACCCTTGGGCCTGCCCATGACGGTGGCTTCGGTGGGCACGCTGGCAACCCTGTTCGCCGGCAAGAATCTTCACGCCGGCTTCGGTGTTGTCTGGGCGGCCCTGTCCTTCTGGCATGGCTGGCAGCATCATAAGAAGATGCAGGCTGATGCGGGCAGACTCAAAAACTGCTGCCTGACGGCCAAAGCGGATATTCATGCGCAGTTCACGCCCGTGCAGGTGCTGGTGAACAGCTTTCAGGTGGATTCCTATGTGCCGGGCCGTGTGCGCCTGCGCAGCAGTCTGCTGGCAGCTTATCCCGAATGGCGGCAGCCCCTAGAGGAATATGTAAAATCCTTCACAGGCGTGCAGACTGCCGCTATCAATCCGCTGACCGGTTCCCTGCTTATCACCTATGATATAGCACAGCTTCGGCAAAAGCCGAAACTTGCCGTACTGGAAGATAAGATTGCAGAATTGGCGGCAGCACGGCTGTAACCCGAATGACATAAAGCAAGCCCCCTGGCAGATGGAAATGTGCCAGGGGGCTATTTTACGTCATATTATTTTAATTTTGCTTCCAACTGGTCAATGCGTTTATGGGCTGCGATAAATTCCTGGGCAATGATTTTGAAGGCCTCGGCACTCATGAGCTGGTCCTCAGCGTGGAGAATCAGCAGGGTGACGCTGCTGCCCTGACCTTCGCTGGCTTCACGGGTTAAAAGCCCCGTATGGGCATCATGGCCCTCGACGAAACTTTCATCGCCCTGGGCGATGAGCTTTTCCGCCCGGTCATAGTCACCGGCTTTGGCGGCCTGAATGGCTTCGATATAGGAGCTGCGGGCGGCCCCCACACCGGAAATAATCTTAAACGCAATCAGTTCTAAATCTTCCACAGATAAAAACCACCTTTCCTCTTGTTGGCGATGACGGCATTTTTGCTATCATCCTCTATACATTATTAGCGTTTGACTGAGAAAATCCTGCCTGTATACATTCTTTGGTGGTGGAAAATTCTATAGAAAAATTAATTTGATAGCGTTATAATATTTTTGTGTTCAAGGTGTTCAGTAAGCAGACTAAGGAGGCCCCATGCGACTATTAAAAGCCATGCAGGAGGCGGAGCGTTTCTCGCCTACGGAACAATCCGTCATTGACTATATCACGAAAAATCCGCAGGAAATTGCGACCATTTCCATCCGGGAACTGGCAGATCGTACCTTCACCAGCCCCGCAGCCGTGTTCCGGCTTTGCCAGAAGCTGGGGCTCAAAGGTTACAATGAGTTTAAGATACGTTTTATGAGCGAGATGAGCCGTTCCTCGGCTGACCATGACATTTCGGCCATGATCAGCCGTCCCATCACGGATAAGGATTCCGTAAGGGATATTGTGCGGAAGATGGCAGCCATTGAGATAGAGGCCATCGAGGAAACAAAGAACGAGATGGATATGGCGCAGCTCGAACGCATAGCCAATCTTATGGAAAAGGCGGCTGTCATTGACATCTATGCCTATGACCAGAACTATTCGCTAGCGGAAACCGCCGTTTACAACCTGCTGCAGGTGAAGCAGACGGCTGTAGCGCATAACTCCATGAACAGTCAGTTTTCTCAGGCGTTGATTTCGGATAAGAATCACTTCGCCATTCTCATCAGCCGTTCCGGGGAGAACAAGCGCCTCCTGCGCACGGCGAAAATTCTGCGGGAGTGCCATGTACCCACGGCGCTGCTGACTTGCAACAAGGATACGCCCCTTTCCCGCATCTGTGATGAATTTCTCTACGTGGCCAATACTTTGGAATATTTGGACTGCGGCGGCAATATCTTCAGCGTGGGGGTGCGCTACTACATGGACGTGCTGGTGGGCATCATTCTGTCCAAGCATTTTCAGGCGATTGAGGAATTCTACGACCTTTACGAAGGCGCAATCGGCCGTTCTGATGCCAAGGACAGGCTCTGGTAAAAGTACGATGAAAACAATATAGAAAACATTTTCCGAAACATTGTTTAATCTTGTTTCGGATTTTTTTATTTCTTTTGAAACGACATTCCAGAACTGTCTGAATCTCTTGAACAGATGGAATTACCATGCTATATTAGGAACGTACCAAGGAGGAAAATCCCCGGGAAATGTGAAGAACAGTTCCAACGCGCGCAGGGGATACAGGAAATCATATTTTTAACTTTAGGATTAGTTCATTTGAGAAAGAGAGGCTTTACCTCATGACGAAACAAGAGATGTTCGATAAGTTTGTCGAATTCATGGCTCGCTTCGCCGAGTACAAAGCGGTAGCCGCCTTGCGGGACGGTTTTATCATGACCACCCCTTTCACCATTTGCGGCTCCTTGTTCCTGTTGATTGCAAATCTGCCTATCCCGGGTTATCCCGAGCTGATGGCCAGCATGTTCGGCCCACATTGGACGGACCCGCTGAATGCCGTAGCTGGTGGTACCTTTAATATCTTAGGATTTATCGCGGTTCTGGCCATCACCTACAAATATGTAGAGGCTGAAGGCTGTGACGCTATTATGGCTTCCATCCTGGCTCTGGCCATGTTCGTCATCATCATGCCTGCCAGCGTTGCTGTGGACGGCGGCGCTCTGGCGGAAAACGTCATGCCAAAACTTTGGGCCGGCAGTAACGGTGTTATCACGGCCATTATGGTGGCCTTCTTCACTTCCGTTGTCTGCTGCTGGTGTGAGAAGAACCACATTGGCATCAAGATGCCGGCTGCAGTTCCCGGCGGTGTGGCCCGCGCCTTTGAGGCTCTGACTCCTGGCGTCATCCTCTTTACGACCGCTGCGGTTGTATTCGGTCTTTGCCACTTCATCGGCAATACGACTTTGCCGGAACTTATCTTCGCGGTAATTCAGACGCCGCTGCAGGGTCTTTCGGATACCATCGTGGGCGGCACGGTATTCTCCATGCTGATGACCGTTCTCTTCTGGGCCGGTATTCATGGCCCCAACGTGGTCGGCGGCATTCTCAATCCGCTGATGATTGCCAACTCTCTGGACAACCAGAAAATCCTCGATGCTGGTATGAGCCTCTTGGGTAACCCGGATGCACATATCCTCACCATTCAGATTACCGATACGTTGATGAAACCCGGTGGCTGCGGTGCAACCTTCGGCCTCTTGATTGCCAGCTATTTGGTGGCACGTTCCCAGCAGATGAAAACCATCACCCGCCTGGGCACGGTCCCCGGTCTCTTCAACATCAACGAACCCATCATCTTCGGTCTTCCCATCGTGTTCAATCCGTACATGATTGTTCCGTTCTGCCTGGCGCAGCTGGCTGTTATGCTGATTGCCTATGGTGCCATTGCCGTTGGCTTTATGGCTCCCTTTAGCGCTATCCAGGTGCCCTGGACTACGCCGCCCATCATTGCCGGTTTCCTCATGAATGGCTGGCAGGGGGCAGTCGTACAGATTGCAGGCCTAGCTGCAGCTACTGCCATTTACTTCCCCTTTGTGAAGGCGCAGGATAATGCTTTCTATAAGGAAGAGCAGAGCGAAGCTGAGGAACATGAACATGAAGAAGAGGGTACGCCCGTACTGAACCATTGAGATATAAAAGGAGTGCATAATTATGAAAAAAATCATTCTTCTCTGTGCCGCAGGTATGTCCACCAGCATGCTGGTCAAGAAAATGCAGGAAGCGGCTGCATCTGAGAGTTTTGAATGTGAAATTGCCGCTTATCCCACTGCTGAAGCAAAGGACAAGGCTTCCGATGCCGATGTGATTCTGCTTGGCCCCCAGGTGCGTTTTGCCAAGGCCAAAGTGCAGTCTGCCTGCCCGGGCATTCCCGTGGAAGCCATCGACATGAAGCTCTATGGCCGCATGGATGGCAAGGGCGTGTTGGAAGCAGCTAAAAAGCTGATTGCTTGAGCAGGGGAGGATGCGTAAATGGAAGGTTTAGAACTCACTGCATTTCAGATTATCTCTTCTGTAGGCACGGCCCGCAGTTCCTATATTGAGGCCATTCAGCAGGCCAAGGAAGGAAACTTTGCAGAGGCAGAATCCCTGATTAAAGAGGGGGACGAAGTGTTCGTGGAGGGACACAACGCTCATGCAGGCCTCTTGCAGCAGGAAGCCGAGGGCGGCCCCGGCAGCACATTGTCGCTGCTGATTCTCCATGCCGAGGACCAGCTGATGAGCGCCGAGGCGTTTAAGACCATTGCCCAGGAGTTCATTGAGGTTCACAAGAAGATTGCTAAGCTCGAAGCGCAGAACAAAGCTGCTGCTAAAGTGGCTTGACGAAGGAGATACAATATGAGTTTTTCGAAAGGTTTTTTATGGGGCGGCGCAGTAGCTGCTCATCAGCTCGAAGGCGGCTGGCAGGAAGGCGGCAAGGGCATAAGTGTAGCCGATGTCATGACCGCGGGCCGTCATGGGGTACCCCGTGAAATCACCCCGGGCGTGCTTCCTGGCAAGAACTATCCCAACCATGAGGGTATTGAATTCTACCATCGCTATAAAGAAGATATTGCGCTGCTGGCCGAGATGGGCTTCAAGTGCTTCCGCACATCCATCGCCTGGACTCGTATTTTCCCAAATGGGGATGAGACGGAGCCTAACGAAGAGGGCCTGAAGTTCTATGATGACCTCTTTGACGAAATGCACAAGTATGGCATGGAGCCAGTCATCACCCTGTCGCATTTTGAAATGCCTTATCATCTGGTCACCGAGTACGGCGGCTGGCGGAACCGCAAGCTGGTGGATTTCTTCGTCCGCTTTGCCACCGTCTGCTTTGAACGCTATAAGCACAAGGTTAAGTATTGGATGACCTTCAACGAAATCAACAATCAGCGGGAGCTGAATGTGCCATTCACCGCCTTCACCAACAGCGGCGTGCTCTATAAGAAGGGCGAGGACAAGAAGGCTGTCATGTATCAGGTGGCACACCATGAGTTCGTGGCTTCGGCCAAGGCCGTTATCGAAGGACATAAGATTAACCCGGACTTTCAGATTGGCTGCATGCTGGCCATGACGCCGGTCTATCCGGAAACCTGCCGTCCTATGGATCAGATAGCAGCTTTGAAGGAAATGGACAAGAGCTTCTTCTTCGGCGACGTACAGGTGCGA
This sequence comes from Selenomonas sp. FC4001, assembly GCF_000701565.1. Classification (NCBI taxonomy): domain Bacteria; kingdom Bacillati; phylum Bacillota; class Negativicutes; order Selenomonadales; family Selenomonadaceae; genus Selenomonas; species Selenomonas sp. FC4001. The sequence goes on from NZ_JNJF01000020.1 coordinate 27,286, forward strand.
GGCCATTACCCCAACTATGTGCTGAAGGAATGGGAGCGCAAGGGCTATCAGATTGAGATGGAAGATGGCGATTTTGACATTCTGTCAGAAGGCACCGTGGACTACTACGCGTTCAGCTACTACATGAGCCATGCGACCACATCTGTGGACAGCCGCAAGAAGAATCTGCAGGGCGGTTTCTTCGACGGGGTCAAGAACCCCTATATCGAGGAATCCGATTGGGGTTGGCCCATTGACCCTGTTGGACTGCGCTATATGCTGAATGTTCTGCAGGAGCGCTATGAACTGCCGCTGATGATTGTGGAAAACGGCATTGGCCTCCATGAGACGCCCAACGCTGACGGTCTTATCGAAGATGATGCCCGCATTGCCTACTTCCAGGCCCATATCGCTGAGATGAAGAAGGCTGTGGAAGATGACGGTGTAGACCTTATGGGCTACTGCCCCTGGGGCCCCATTGACCTGGTATCTGCCGGTACCGGCGAAATGGAGAAACGCTATGGCTTTATCTATGTGGACAAGGACAACGAAGGCAACGGCACCCTCAATCGTGCCCGCAAGAAATCCTTCTACTGGTACAAGAAGGTCATTGAGAGCAATGGCGAAGACCTCAGCCTTGATGAAGAGGAACTGCCCAAAGCAGCCTCCTTTTAAGCGAATTGAAAATATCCCTTAGTGAGTACAGACTGCTGCACGTTAACAAGTGCAGCAGTCTTTTTTATTATGAAAATATGACAAATGTCATACGATTATTTATGAAGTTGTGACAGAGTTCAGCTGACTTTGGTCGAGTTTGATATTATAATTCTTATTGTCAGAAAAAAACAAAGCTTAACTATCTTGCACCGATTGGGGAAAATCGTGCAGGGGAAATTCCGAAAGGGGAATGAATTATGGAAATCGCATTTTGCCGTATTGATGACCGTCTGATTCATGGTCAGGTGGCAACAGTTTGGACCAAGGTTACGGGCTGCAACCGCATCATGTGCTGCAGTGATGAAGTAGCTAAGGATGACATGCGCAAGAAACTCTTGCTGCAGGTTGCGCCGCCGGGAATTAAAGCTTACGTTGTGCCTGTGGAGAAGGCCTGCGAAGCTTATAAGAATCCGAAGTATGATGCATTTAAGACCTTGTTCCTGTTCACGAAGCCGGCTGATGTGGTTCGTGCAGTGAAGGGCGGTATTCCCTTCAAGTCCGTAAACCTGGGCGGCATGACTTACAAAGACGGCGATACGCTGATTTCCAGCGCTGTAGCGGTAAATCCGGATGATGTCAAAGCACTGCTCGAACTGCAGGAAATGGGCATCGAAGTGGAAATCCGCAAACTTGCCAGCGAGCCGAAAGGGGATTTGATGTCGGCTTTGAAGGCAAAAGGTCTTGCATGATTCGTTAGGGAATCTTAGAGAATTCGTTAGGGGGAAATGAAATTATGACGAGTGTACAATTTATTTTGCTCATCGTTGTGGCAGCCATTGCCGGTATGGGGAGTGTGCTCGACGAAGCACAGTTCCATCGTCCGCTGGTGGCCTGCACGTTGGTCGGTCTTGTATTAGGTGATATGACAACCGGTATTATCTTAGGTGGTACTCTGGAAATGCTGGCTCTGGGCTGGATGAACGTTGGTGCAGCTATGGCACCGGATGCGGCTCTGGCTTCTGTAGTATCTGCAATCCTTGTAATCGTTGGTCATCAGTCCATCGGCGCTGGTATCGCGCTTGCCGTACCTCTTGCCGCTGCTGGTCAGGTTCTCACCATCTTCGTTCGTACGATTACCGTATTCTTCCAGCATCTGGCTGATAAATTCGCTCTCGAAGGCAATGCTTTCGGCATTGAAATGTGCCATATCGGCGGTCTGCTGCTGCAGGGTATCCGCGTAGCTGTTCCGGCTGCTGTCGTTGCTGCTGTTGCTGGTACGGACACCGTTAACGCTATGCTGGCTTCCATTCCGGAAGTTATCACTCGCGGTCTGCAGGTATCCGGTGGTTTCATCGTAGTTGTAGGTTATGCAATGGTTATCAACATGATGAACGCCAAGTCCCTCATGCCGTACTTCTTCCTCGGTTTCCTCATCGCTGTGTTCACCAACGTCAACCTCATCGGTTTCGGTGCTATCGGCCTTATCGCTGCTTACTTCCACATCCGTGGCCTGCAGCGTGAACTGAATGGCGCAGCTGCTGGCGGCTCTGGTGACCCGCTCGACAGCATTGATGATTCCGATTTGATGTAAGGGGAGGTTCGACTCATGGAAAAACAGCTCACTAAAGGCGATCTCGTATCGATTTTTATCCGTTCCAACTTCCTGCTCGGCTCCTTCAACTTCGAGCGTATGCAGGCTATCGGCTTCTGCGTGTCCCTGATTCCGGCACTCAAGAAGCTCTACAAAGATGACCCGGAAGAATACAAGCGTTCTCTGAAACGTCACCTCGAATTCTTCAACACCCAGCCGTTCCTGGCAACCCCGATTATGGGTATCATTGCCGCCATGGAAGAAAAGAAGGCTAACGGCGCCGATATCGGTGAGGACACCCTGTCCGGCGTTAAAGTAGGTCTGATTGGTCCTCTGGCTGGTGTTGGTGACCCGATTTTCTGGGGCACGCTCCGTCCGGTTCTTGCAGCTCTCGGTGCTGGTGTTGCTCTGACGGGCAGCATCGTTGGCCCGCTGATTTTCTTCGTGGCATTCAACGTCATTCGCCTTCTGACCAACTGGTACGGCGTAATGTACGGCTATGATAAAGGTACGGAACTCGTAAACGAAGTAGGCGGCAACCGCATGCGCTACCTCACCGAAGGTTCCTCCGTACTCGGTCTCTTGGTTATGGGTGCTCTCGTAGCAAAATGGACCACGGTCAACATGCCCATGGTGCTGTCCTCCTATACGAACAGCCAGGGTGAACAGGTCGTTACCACGGTTCAGAGCCTGCTCGACAGCCTGATGCCTGGCATCGTGCCCATGCTCATGACCTTTGCCTGCATGTACCTCTTAAAGAAAGGTGTTAATCCGCTGATTATCATCCTGGGCCTCTTCGCCCTTGGCATTGCTGGCTACGCTGTTGGTCTTTTCGCCTAAGATAAGTCCAGTAGTAGTCTACATACACATTCCATTATTATATTCATTCCCGAAAAAAGCTCCGCGAGTTTCGCGGAGCTTTTTAGGTGCTTGCATTTCAAATCCACATATGTCTTAAGCACAAGGCGATAAAGCAGACGATGGAAACCCCGAAGGTGAAGTATTCCACGCACTTCACAGGGTAGGCATAGTGCAGGGGAATATCCAGTACTCGGGGCACGTTGCTGGCCAGCAGGGAGGAGGCTATGGATACATAGAGCAGTACGTTGGTCAGCGGCATGGTTAAATGGGTTGAAAAGGCCCGAATCAGCAGATATAACGCAAAGGCAATGAAAAAATAAGCAATCTTGTCTCCGTGCAGTTTCATGTTCATCGTATCACATCCTTGTCAATGCAGGTGAATCAGGGTAATTATACATATCTATTCTCGCTGAGTGGTGGATTATCCTGCAATTACCAGATAATTTGCAAATTTTATTTTGTTGCGAGAATGGTATATAATGTAGAAAAAGATACAGATTTAGCTTGACTTATTTATAATATGTGCTAAAGTGTTAACATACTAATTTACTAGGTTTTATAATTAATTTACAAATGGAAAGAAGGAATTATTATGGCAGAAAAAAATAAGACCGTGGAAGCGGCCAGGGAAGAAGCCCTGCGGGCCCACAATCCCAAGGCCAGCCGCAAGCAGCTTGTGTTATGGTTTGGCGCGCTCATTGCAGGCGGTTTTTTAGGCTTCTTAGGGATTGCTCCGCTGAATGAACTGTTTAACTTTATCGCCACGGTGTTTACCCGGCTGTTCCAGTTTATTGCCGTGCCCACCATCGCTTTGGCAGTGATTACCACGCTGGCGGCATTGGGCGGCCAGCGGGAAACCGGCCGTATCTTTGCCCATGCGGTGAGTTATACCTTCCTGACTACGCTGGCGGCTGCTGCGGTTGGTTTGGGACTGTATCTGTGGATTTCACCGGGCAATCTGCCAGCAGAAATCGTAGGGGCCGGAGCTTCTGCTGTACCTATGGACAAGGTAGGCAAGCTCACCTACTATGACCATATTCTTTCGGTGATTCCCAATAATGTATTACAGCCGTTCCTGGCTGGCAATGTACTGTCGGTGATGCTGATTGCTGCCTCCGTTGGTTTGGGGCTGGCCTTTATGCCCAAGACGGAAAATCGGGAAGTGCTGCTGAAGGGCCTGCATGGTTTGCAGGAACTGCTCTTCACTTTGATTCGCGCCATTTTGTGGGCACTGCCAGTGGGGATTCTGGCCTTTGCCGGTCAGCTGTCTGCCCAGATTGAAGCGGGCGTAATCGTTGGCGCATTGAGTCAGTATGTAGCCGTTGTTATGGGCGGCAATCTCATTCAGATGTTTATCGTCATTCCGTTGTTCCTGCTGCTGCGGGGGCTTAATCCGCTCGATGTGTTCCGTAAGATGTCCCCGGCTGTGGCAGTGGCGCTCTTTACCAAAAGCTCTGCCGGAACCCTGCCGGTGACGCTGGCCACGGCTGAACAGAATCTTAAGGTAAATCCCAAGGTATCCCGCTTTGTTCTGCCTATCTGCACCACTATCAACATGAATGGCTGTGCAGCCTTCATTCTGGTTACTTCCTTGTTTGTGATGCAGAATGCCGGTTTTGAACTGACGCTCGGCACCATGATTGCTTGGGTATTTATCGCCGTACTGGCTGCTATCGGCAATGCTGGTGTGCCGATGGGCTGCTATTTCCTCACGCTGTCTTTGATGAGTTCTCTGGGTGCGCCGATCGGCCTGATGGGGGTCATCTTGCCTATTTACACCATTATTGATATGATAGAGACAGCGGAGAATGTCTGGTCAGATGCCAGCGTCTGCGCCATGACAAATCATGATTTGGCTCGGGAACTGGAACCCAGCCCGAGTATCCAATCATAAGCTGAAGGAAGATGCCTGACATGAAGAAGCTGTATGCGGTGCTCCTGCTGGTATGCTTGTGTTTGTGTGCCGGCTGTGGGGAACAGCAGGTGCAAAAAAGCGATATCGTTTTGGATACGGCGGTCACTCTCACTGCTGATGGTGCTGATGCCAAAGCCGCTATTGATGAAAGCATGGCCCGGCTGAAAAATATTGATGGCATGGTCAATCCGAATGTGCCCGACAGCGATGTGTGCAAACTGGCGCAATACGCAGGGTCCGGCCATTGGGTGAGCCTGCATCCGGAGGTTTACAAGATGCTGGCCTTTGCCCAGACCTATGCAGCAAAAACCAACGGGGCTTTTGATGTGACAACGAAACCATTGGTGGATTTGTGGGGGATTGGCACCGACCATGCAAAAGTGCCTTCTCCGCAGGAGCTGATGGCAGCTCAAAAACTGGTGGGCTGGCAGAAGCTGGAGCTTAATGAAGAAACTCATAGTGCCCGCTTGCAGGAGAAGGGCATGGGGGTGGACTTAGGCGGTATTGCCAAGGGCTTTGCTGTGGACGAAGTGCGGCAGATTTATGCGAAATACGGCATTAAGGACGGTCTGATTAATTTGGGCGCCAGTTCCATGTATGGACTGGGACTGAATAAAGAAGGGAAGTCCTGGCGAATTGGCCTGCGCCATCCCCGCAAGGATGATGCCCAGCAGAAGATGGCGGTGCTGTCCCTGCAGGATGCGGCCCTGTCTACCTCCGGGGATTATGAGCGATTCTTTGAGGCCGGCGGTGTTCGCTATCACCATATTATCGACCCCCGTACCGGCCGGCCTGCTCAGTCCGGTGCCATGAGCGTCACCATTTTGGCGGATGCTTCCGTGCCGGATGGCGGTATGCTGACGGACTTGCTGACCACTGCGGTTTTTGTCCTGGGGCCAGAGCAGGGAACCCGCTTTTTGCAGACTCTGCCACGGGGCGTGGAAGGCGCCGTGGTGGATGGCCGCTATCAGCTTTGGACAACGGGTACTATGGCAGCGGAAATGGAAAAAGTGTCAGAGGAGTTTCAATTCTGGCAAGGAAGTGGAGAGTTACAATGATGGACAAGGATTTACAGGCAAAAGTCGATAAACTTCATTTCCTGCTGAGAAGCTACGGCCGGGTGGCCGTAGCTTTTTCTGCAGGTGTGGATTCGACGGTGCTGTTAAAGGCTGCGCAGCAGGTTATGAGCAATGAGCAGATATTGGCTCTGACGGCGGAAAGTGTGCTGATGCCGGCAAGTGAGATTGCTGCGGCCCGGGCTTTTTGTGAGCAGGAAGGGCTGCGTCAGCAGGTGACAAAACTGGACTTAATCCGGATGAAGGATGTGCGCAATAATCCGCCGGATCGCTGTTATTACTGCAAGCGGCTGATTTTTAACCGCCTGCGGAAGTTAGCCGGGCAGGCAGGTTTTGTTCACCTGCTCGATGGCGGCAATGTGGACGATTGGCATGATTACCGGCCGGGGCGGAGGGCTCTGCGGGAACTGGGTATCATCAGTCCGCTGCAGGAAGCTGGCTTTACCAAAGCGGACATTCGTGCCTATGCAGCCGAACTGGGACTGTCCTGCGCGCAAAAGCCCGCCTCGGCCTGCTTGGCCTCCCGCATTCCCTATCGGGAAAAGATAACGGCTGATAAATTGAAGCGCATAGAACAGGCCGAAGCCTATCTGCAGGAGCGGGGCTTCCATAATGTCCGGGTGCGCAGTCACGAAAATCTGGCTCGTCTGGAACTGGTTCATGAGGATATGGCCCGTTTGGCAGACGCAGATTTGGGCAACGATGTGGTGAAAAAGTTAAAGGAACTGGGCTTTGCCTATGTGACCATGGATTTACAGGGATACCGTCAGGGAAGCCTGAACGAAACCATAAGACGGTGAAGGATGGAAGGCGAGAACATGCCAAAAAGTAATTTGACCACCCTTTGTTATATTGAAAAGGATGGCCGGTATCTGATGATGCACCGGGTAAAAAAGGCGCATGATATCAATAAGGATAAATGGGTGGGGATTGGCGGCCATTTCGAGGCGGATGAATCCCCGGAGGAATGTCTGCTGCGGGAGGCACGGGAAGAAACCGGTCTGACGCTTACGGAGTATAAACAGCGGGGCATTATCACCTTTATGTCCGACAGATGGCAGACCGAATATATGTTCCTCTACACAGCCTCGGCTTATGAGGGAGACATCGGCGAGTGCAACGAGGGAACGCTGGAATGGATAGACAAGGAAAAGGTCTATGAGCTGCCCCTCTGGGAAGGGGATAAGATTTTCTTCCGCCTGCTGGAGGAGCAGCGGCCCCATTTTTCGCTGAAGCTTCGGTATGTGGGGGAGGCCCTGGTAGAAGCCGTTTTGGATGGCAAAAATATATTGGAATAAAAAAAACAGCCTTAACGGGCTGTTTTTTGCATATAAATTGCAGTTTATCGATGTTATTGCGAGATTATTTTTATTTGTTACAGCTCAGTTTGGGCGGAGGTGATAATACTTTTCGCCATTGCACTAAATGACCCACAAGCAGATGTATGGGCTTTTTAGTTACCTGCGCCGGGCAAGACCGGCGGCGCGTATGTTCAGCTCAGTGTTTAGGCTGTGCCGTTTGTGGGCCAGTCCTCACTGCGTTCGGACAGCCGTTCCATGGCGAAAAGCATCACCACCTCCGCCCTAAGCGATGTCCGTATAAGATGGCATTTTCGCAGCGATAAGCAACAAGTACATCGATGTTCTTGTTACGGGAGCAACGAGTTCGTGGCAATAGCATAGACCGTATCTTGGGGCGAACGGGGAGTGATTTTTCTGTAAGGAGCGACTGCCTGAACGAAGTGAAGGCCGGCCCCTGTAGAAAACAGCTAAGTAAATACGCTGAAA
>NZ_JNJF01000021.1:0-17599 GCF_000701565.1 Selenomonas sp. FC4001
GCTGAACATACGCGCCGCCGGTCTTGCCCGGCGCAGGTAACTAAAAAGCCCATACATTTACTTGTGGGTCATTCAGTGCAACGGCGAAAAGTATTACCACCTCCGCCCCCACTGAGCTGTAACAACTAGAAATAATCTCGCAATAACATCGACAAACTGCAATTTATATATGTGGATAAACTGTAGATGTGTTTTACAACGCATTTGTTCATTGTAATTGCATCTTTGTGCATGATTGACGGCGGAGGTTGACACTGGCCCTGCGCTTTGCTATTATAAGAAAGGGAAACTAAAGAACTTTCTCCAAACTCAAAATGAGGCTGAAGCTCGCAGATGGCGGGGCAGTCAATTTGAGTTTTTTTATCGTGTTTTCACTTCCGCGGTGCAGTGACGCCGCAAGAATCCTGAGGAGGAATTCACTAATGATTGAACGTTACACCAACCCGGAGATGGGTCACCTGTGGTCCATCGAGAACGAATGGCAGCAGATTCTCGAAGTAGAGATGGCTGCCTGCGACGTTATGGCGGAGCTGGGGGAAATCCCGGCTGAGGCTGCGAAGAACATTCGCGCCAAGGCAAAGTTTGATGTGAAACGCATCAAGGAAATTGAATCCGTTACGCATCATGACATCATTGCTTTTCTGACCAATGTCGCCGAAAACGTTGGTGAGGATTCCAAGTATGTGCATAAGGGGCTGACGTCGAGCGACGTTAAAGATACCGCTTACTGCATGATGATGCGGGATGCCGCAGACATCATCTTAGATGATTTGCGCAAATTCCGTGAGGTTCTGCGCCGCCGTGCCGTGGAATTCAAGCATACGCCCTGCATTGGCCGAACCCATGGCATTCATGCCGAGCCCATGACATTTGGTCTGAAGATGGCTTTGTGGAGTGCGGAAATTGAACGCGATATCGAGCGTGTGGAGCATGCCCAAAAGACGGTTTCCGTCTGCAAACTCTCCGGTGCGGTTGGTACTTACTCCAATATCGACCCGGAAATCGAGCAGCGTGTGGCTAAGAAGCTCGGCCTTACGCCGGTGCCGCTGGCTACGCAGGTTATTCAGCGTGACCGCCATGCTGAATTCGTAACGACCTTGGCCATTGTTTCGAGCACGCTCGAAAAGATTGCTACGGAAGTCCGCAATCTGCAGCGCACGGATATCCGTGAAGCAGAAGAATATTTCTCTCCGGGGCAGAAGGGGTCTTCGGCTATGCCGCATAAGCGCAACCCCATCAACTGCGAACGCATTTCCGGTATGGCGAGACTTGTGCGCGGCAACGCCGTAGCAGCACTGGAAGATATCACCCTTTGGCATGAACGTGATATTTCCCATTCCTCTGTTGAGCGTGTTATCCTGCCGGACAGCACCATCAACGTGGATTACTGCACGCGGAAGCTCACGAATATCATTGATAAACTGTTGGTTTACCCGGACAAGATGCTCCACGATATGGAGCGCACGGGCGGCCTTATCTACAGCCAGCGCATCATGCTGACGGTGGTCAGCAAGGGTGTACTGCGTGAAGATGCCTACAAGTGGGTACAGCGCAATGCCATGAAACGCTGGATGGAAGGCCAGGATTTCCGCACGAGTGTGGAAAATGACCCGGATATCACGAAATACCTGACCAAGGAAGAAATCGATGATTGCTTCGATTACAAATACTTCCTGCGTCATGTAGATATGATTTTTGAACGTTTTGGCCTTTGATTTTACATAAATCAAGGGATTAAGGAGAGAGACTTATGTCAACAGTAGTAGTAACAGGTACCCAGTGGGGCGATGAAGGCAAAGGCAAAATCGTGGACTATCTGGCTCAGCAGGCCGACACGGTAGTACGCTTTCAGGGCGGCAGCAATGCCGGCCATACGGTTATGGTAGATGGCGAGGCTTATAAGCTGCGCCTGATGCCCTCCGGGATTCTGTTCAAAGGTTCGCACTGCATTGTCGGCAACGGCGTGGCTTTTGACCCGATGGTTATGCTCGAAGAAATGGATGGTCTGGCTGAACGCGGCGTTGACCTGTCCGGCATCCGCATTTCCAATCGTGCTCATGTGGTTCTGCCCTATCACCGTCTGATGGACGGCATTGGCGACGAAGCCCGTGGCGACAACAAGATTGGCACCACCAAGCGCGGTATCGGCCCCTGCTACATGGACCGCGACAACCGCATTGGTATCCGCGTCTGCGATTTGATGGATGAGGAAGAATTCGCTAAACGCCTCAAAGAAAACCTCGAAATCAAGAACAAGGAACTGAAACTCCTGTATGACCATGAGCCGCTGTCCTATGACGAAATCCTCAAGGAATACTTAGGCTATGCAGAACGCCTGCGTCCATATGTCTGCGACACGATTGCTCTCCTGAATGACGAAATCAAAGAAGGCCGCAAGATTCTCTTTGAAGGTGCACAGGCTACGATGCTCGACATCGACTATGGCACATATCCGTACGTTACGGCCTCCCATCCGATTTCCGGTGGTGTGGGCGTAGGCGCTGGTGTTGCTCCTAACAAGATTGACAAAGTGGTTGGTATCGTCAAGGCTTACTGCACCCGCGTTGGCGAAGGCCCCTTCCCGACGGAACAGCTCAATGCCATCGGCGAAAAAATCCGTGAAGAAGGCCATGAATATGGTGTAGTTACGGGCCGTCCCCGTCGTACGGGCTGGCTCGATGCCTGCGTGGTTCGCTACGCTGGCCTGATTTCCGGCATTGACTACATGGCTGTTACGCGTCTGGACATCCTCGATAACTTCGAAGAAATCAAGATGTGTGTAGCCTACAAGTACAAGGGCGAAATCCTCAATGAAATCCCCGCAAGCCTTAAAGTGCTGGCTGAAGTAGAGCCGGTTTATGAGACTTTTGAGGGCTGGAACACGGATATCAGCAAAGTCCGCAAGTATGAAGACCTGCCGGAAAACGCCAAGAAGTATCTGGAACGCATGGCAGCAGTAACCGGCATCAAGCTCGGCATTGTCTCCGTAGGTCCGAACCGCGATGAAACCATCGTATTGGCTAAGGATATTTTCTAAATCAATATAGATAAACAAATCTCCTCCGTAAAAGGGGGAGATTTTCTTTTTATGGCGAACAATTACATTAGGAGTTGTAAAGGCGTACTGTTTATGTATACATTACTTAAATTTACAAAAACGGTAGATTTTTATACAACTTTCTGCTATGATGTAAAAGTATATAAGAAAAGAGTATATTTTCTATATAAATTAAGTCATATCTAACTGTGTAATTGGAGGCGGAGTTTATGAAAGCAGAGATTAGCGTCAAGCTGGCGCGGTGCAAAGGGTGCGGAATTTGCGCGGCCTTTTGCCCTAAGTCGGTGCTGGCTATAGATGAGCTGGGCAAGGTTCAGGTGGTAAATCCAGATGCTTGTATCGGCTGTGGGCAGTGTGAACTGCGTTGTCCGGATTATGCAATTTTTGTGGATAAAGATGCAAAGGGGGGCGTAGCATGAGCAAGGCAAGATTGATGCAGGGCAACGAAGCCTGTGCCGAAGCAGCAATCGCTGCGGGTGTGAATTTCTTTGCCGGTTATCCGATTACTCCCTCCACGGAAATCGCAGAAACCATGGCAAAACTTCTGCCTCAGCATGGCGGCAAGTTTATCCAGATGGAGGATGAAATCGCTTCGATGGGCGCAATTTTAGGCGCTTCGCTGGCCGGCTGCAAGGTTATGGATGCTACTTCCGGGCCGGGCTTTTCCTTGAAACAGGAGCTCATTGGCTATGCCGCCTGTGCAGAGATTCCCTGCGTTTTGGTGGATGTGCAGCGTGTCGGCCCGTCTACCGGCCAGCCGACAGCTCCTTCGCAGGGTGATGTGATGCAGGTGCGCTGGGGGACACATGGCGACCATCCGGTGATTGCACTGTCTCCCTGGAGTGTGCGCGAAACCTATGATGCTACGGTTATGGCTGTGAATTATGCCGAGCGTTTCCGCACACCGGTAATGCTTTTGATGGATGAGATGGTCGGACACTTGCGGGAGAAGGTGGAACTTCCCGAAAAAGTAGATGTCTATCCCCGCCGTAAGCCGACGAAAACGCGGGCGGAAGGTTATCAGCCCTTTGCGCCGGAGGAAGATTTGGTACCCAATGTGGCGGATTTTGGCGAAGGTTATCATATCCATGTGACGGGGCTTATCCATGATGAAACAGGTTTCCCTGTGGGCAGCCCGAAGGTGACGGAAGAATCCATCCGCCGCCTGCATGAAAAAATCGAGCGTGCCGGTGAGGAAATCATTCATACGGAAAGTTATTTTATGGAGGATGCGGAATATGCTGTGGTATCCTTCGGCGGTACGGCAAGAACGGCTTATGAGGCGGTGCGTGAAGCCCGTGCAGCTGGCAGGAAAGTCGGTCTTGTGCGTTTGATGACTATTTGGCCGTTTGCGGACAAGGTGATTGCAGAATTGGCCGCCAAGGTCAAGGGAATTGTCGTAGCCGAGCTGAACTATGGGCAGATTGTCCATGAGGTACGGCGGGCGGCTAACGGAGCTTGCCCCGTAAGCCTCTGCGGCAAGTACAACATGCGGGCCTTTGAACCCGGCGAGATTTTAGCAAGTATCAATGAATTGGTAAAGGAGGTTGAAGGATGATGGCCGAAAGAGAATATGAAAAGTATTTCCGTCAGAACCGCCTCCCGCACCTCTGGTGCCCTGGCTGCGGCAACGGCATTGCCATGAAGGCTATCGTGCAGGCGATTGCCAAGCGTCCAGAACTCAATCAGGATAATACGGTGATTGTTTCTGGTATCGGCTGTTCTTCCCGTGCTTCGGGTTATATGGATTTTGATACCCTGCATACGGCACATGGGCGCGCGATTCCCTTTGCCACGGGGATTAAGCTGGCAAGACCGGACCTCAATGTAGTGGTCATTACCGGCGATGGCGATTGCACCGCGATAGGCGGCAATCACTTCATCCACGGCTGCCGCCGTAATGTGGATTTGACGGTGGTACTGTTCAACAACAATATCTACGGCATGACGGGCGGTCAGGCTTCGCCCATGACGCCGACTGGCCGCAAGGCAACCACCGCGCCTTATGGCTCCGTTGACCGTCCCTTTGATGCCTGCGCTTTGGCTGAAGCTGCGGGAGCTACCTATGTAGCTCGCTCCACAGCCTTCCATGTGCAGCATTTGACGGATATGATTGCCAAGGCCTTTGACAACCATGGTTTCTCCTTCGTGGAAGCACTGGTGCAGTGTCCGACCGCTTATGGCCGCAAGAATAAACTGGGCAGTCCGGCAGATATGCTCAAATGGATGCGGGATAATGCCGTGATGAAGGCGGCCTGGGATAAACTCGACCCGGCCACAACGGCGCCGGAAAAATTCCCCATTGGCCTGCTGTATGAAGCAACGGCCATGGATTACGATACGGCCTATGACCAAGTGATTGAACGGGCAGGAGGTGCACACGCATGAAAAAACAATTAAGACTCTCCGGCTCCGGCGGTCAGGGCGTAATCACAGCGGCCATCCTGCTGGCTGAAGCGGCAGTGGCCGAAGGCAAAGAAGCAGCACAGAGCCAGTCCTACGGCCCCGAAGCCCGCGGCGGTGCCTCAAAAGCCGAGGTCATCATCAGCGATGAAATCATCTACCACCCCCATGTGGAAACGCCGGATTTGGTACTGGCCATGACCCAGAAAGCCGCGGACAAATATTACAGCGACCTGCACAAGGATGGCCTGCTTATTCTCGATGACAGCCTCGTGCCAGAAACACCGGATTTCCCGCATGTGGTTCGCCTGCCGATTACAAAACTTGCCGTCGAAGAACTCGGCAAGGCCCTCTTTGCAAATATCGTGGCCTTGGGCGCCCTCGTGCGCATCACAGGACTGGTGCAGTTAGACACGGTTAAGGACTTTGTGAAAAAACGCGTGCCGCCCCATACGGTTGAAGCCAATATGAAGGCCTTACAGCTGGGCTGGGATGCAGCAGCTGATGTGCATTAAATAGTAACGGATAAGACGAAGACAAGATAGTTAACAAAATAATACGATACAAAAGCCAGCGGCAGTATGTTCCTGCACGATTTACACGCATAGCGCGTACTAGTGCAGGAGCATACTGCCGCTGGCTGACTGTTGGCATCGATGTAAAAAGACGCCCGGTGGCTGATAATACTTTTCCTCTGCTTATGCAGGCTTGCCTAACGCGACGGAAAAGCATTATCAGCCACCGGGCTTTGGTCGTGGAATCTCTGTGACCTGAGTTCATAGGAGTAGGTTGCTCCTTAGAACATTGAGCTGAAGAGATTCCCAATCATACCGTACTGAACGGTGGCGTTCAGCACCTGTGGGTTTGTGTAGGCCGAGGCGGTCTTGATGGAATTGCCGAACATGCTCTGCAAAGAGGGGAACAGCTTATCGCTCTGGCTATTGGCCTGCGCGAGATGCTGTTCTGTCTTGCCAGCCAGACCGTTAGCCCCCAGGGCGTTTTTCACCCGGTCACCGTTTTCGGTGAGGGCTTTGGCCAGCTTGTCTTCATCGACACTCATCTTGCCCGTCTTGCTGTCCACCGTGATACCAAGCTGATTGTAAGTGTCAGCCCGATATGTGGTGTCGGCGAAAGACTTATGGAGCGATTCCATTCTCTTTCCCACACTGCTGTAATCGCTGGTGAGGTCTAAGGCATCGTTGTAGTCGGAGACCAGCTGTTTGACATTGCCGATGGCGGCTTTTAGGCCATCGCTGTAAGTCTTGCTGCCGTCCTCGGCTTCTTTGATGTCGTCCGCACTGAATTCGTAACTCATGTTCTTGACGGTCTTGGCCGATTTTTCTAAATCGCCCATATAGGCCTTGAACTGGGTGTCAAAGGTGGACTTGGCTTCATTGTAGGAGTTCACAAGTCCTGCCGCGCTGGAAGATACCCCGGAAAGGGCACTGAGGTTGGCGAGCCCGCTGGAGTACGAATTGGTGTAATCGGACCAAAGGCTGGCGATGGAGTCCTGGGCGGCATTTGTCTTTTTGCTGCCATGAGCCGAATCAAAAGAGCCGACTAAATTGCTCAGCTTGCTGACATTGGCCGCCGCCGTGGCATAGCTCTTGCTCTGGGCAGAAGAAGATTCCTCTGCTTTGCTGGCTTCCTTCTGTGCCGTGGTGGTGGCCTGCGTGTCGCCCTGGGCCATCTTGTACATCGTGTACGTATCCCTGGTCATTGCCGAAATGGTAGACATGATACATCCTCCTTTCCCACTTTTTGGAAAGTGCAACACTTCCCTTATAGGTATATCGTCAATTTTGCCCGGAAGGATAAGCTGTTTTTGATGCTGGGAACAATTCCAATCAATAGGGATGATTGGCCCGTATATCGGGGAATAAAAGCAATAAATTTCAAAGAATGAGCCGCTTTTCAGAAAATATATTTTTCCATAGATTTTCGCCGAAAATGTTTTACTTATGGGGACAAAGAGTGTAGAATAGAAGCTGATGGGAAAATTTTCCCTGTTAAATTAGGCCGTAGACAGGACGCCATACAGCGACTCCCCGAAGGGGAGGTGTCCGTCTAAAATATAATATGTAGTAAAAGAATAGGTGGGGTTTACAACATGTTAAAAAAGACGAAAATCGTTTGCACGCAGGGTCCGTCCACAGAGAAACCGGGCGTAATTGATGCACTGATTGCCAATGGCATGAACTGCGCACGCTTCAACTTCTCCCATGGTGACCACGCAGAACATCTTGGCCGTATCAATATGGTTCGTGAAGCTGCCAAGAAGGCTGGCAAGGTTATCTCTTTAATCCTCGATACCAAAGGTCCGGAAATGCGTCTGGGCGAGTTCAAAGATGGCAAAGTTATGCTCGAAAAGGGCAACAAGTTCACTTTGACCTATGACGATGAACCGGGTGATGAAACTCATGTTTCCGTAAACCACAAAGGTCTTTACACGGAAGTTAAGCCTGGCGACACCCTGCTCCTCTCCGATGGTCTCGTAGCCCTCAAAGTCGATGAAATCAAGGGCAAGGATATCGTTACGACCATCCAGAACAGCGGTAAGATGAGCACGCGCAAGCGTGTAGCTGCTCCGGGCGTACCCCTTGGTCTGCCTCCTATCTCCGAACAGGATGCTAAGGACATCATCTTTGGCTGCGAACAGGACATGGATTTCGTAGCTGCTTCCTTCATTCAGCGTCCGGATGATGTTATCGCCATCCGCAAGCTCATCGAAGAGCACAATGGCCACATGGAAATTCTGCCGAAGATCGAAAACCTCGAAGGTGTTAAGAACTTCGATGCAATCCTGGAAGTTTCCGACGGCATCATGGTTGCCCGTGGTGACCTGGGCGTAGAAGTTCCGGCAGAAGATGTGCCCCTTATTCAGAAGGAAATCATCCGCAAGTGCAACGCTGCTGGCAAACCGGTTATCGTTGCTACGCAGATGCTCGACTCCATGGAACGCAACCCGCGTCCGACCCGTGCAGAAGTTTCTGACGTTGGTAACGCCATCCTCGATGGTACGGATGCCATCATGCTGTCCGGCGAAACGGCTTCCGGTGACTATCCGGTAGAAGCTGTTTCTACGATGAACCGCATTGCACAGCGCATGGAAAGCTCCCTTGAATACAAGGAACTCTATGTAGAACGTGGCCTGCAGCACATGGAATCCCGTACGCGTGCTATCGCTCATGCTACGGTTCAGATGGCTTATGAGCTCGATGTTCCGGCTATCATCACGCCGACCGAATCCGGTTACACGACGAAGGTCGTTTCCAAGTATCGTCCGAAGGCTGCTATCGTAGCTTACACGCCGAGCGAAAAAGTTCTGCGTCAGCTGAACCTGCGTTGGGGCGTATATCCGGTACTCGGCACCCAGTGGAGCGATGTGGATGAAATGATCAGCAATGCAACGGCTGCTGCTGTTAAGGAAGACCTCGTACAGCGCGGCGACCTCACCATCATCACCTCCGGTGTGAAGGCTGGCAAGGGTAACTCCAGCTCCGTACGCGTGTACAACATCTAATGAATAATACCACGATGCGATTCGATTGACATCGTAGCTAAAAGGCTCGGTGACTTATTCCTGCGCAAGTACGCGCTTTGCGCGTAAAATGCTCAGGAACAAGTCACCGAGCCCTTGTTGGTTATGTAATCAATATTGAACGCATTGTTCGATACGTTAATAGATTTCTTCTTTAGCGGGGAGCTAAAACTACCTTCGAAAGTCCGTGGTGACTTGTTCCTAAGCGATTTACACGCTTGCGTGTACTAGCGCAGGAATAAGTTACCACGGGCTTGCGGCTGGAATTCTGGATTTTTCTTTAGTTGTTATCTGGGAACAATGGCGTTATAATGAAAAAGTGTTATCTTTACAGATAATTTACATAGTCAAGTGTTAAGATAGGAGCCGTAGGGATGCAGGTTAGGATTCTGGCCAGTGGCAGCAAAGGGAATGCCGTCTTTGTGGAAATGGATGGCACAAGGCTTTTGCTCGACGCTGGCATCAGTGCCACGAAAATTAAAAAAGGATTGCTGGGGATTGGTGTAGAGCCTTCCTCTTTGGATGGTGTGCTCATTACCCATGAACACCGTGACCATGTGGCGGGGCTGCCTACTTTGTGCAAATGGTACCACCTGCCCATCTTCACCCGACCTGGCACAATTGAACATATGAAAGAGCGGGCGGCGATTCCGGCGGAGTGCTTCTGTCCTATTGGTGAAGCGTTTGCCATCAATGGGCTGAACATTGAGAGCTTTAACATCTCCCATGATGCGGCAGAACCTGTGGGCTACCGCTTGAAAGGGCGCAAGAACGTGACTTTGGCCACGGATTTGGGTTTTGTGACGTCCAGTGTGCAGGCTGCCATTGAAGGGGCGGACGTATTGATTTTGGAATCCAATCACGACCCGGAGGTCCTGAAACAGGGCAGTTATCCTTGGCCGCTTAAACGGCGTATCCTGTCCAACCGGGGGCATCTGGCCAATTCGGATGCAGCTTGGGCGCTTATCCGCATGCAGAAACGGCCGGAGAAGGTTTTTCTGGCGCATCTGTCCGAGGAAAACAATCGCCCGGAACTGGCAGAGAATACGGTGCAGGGAATTTTGGAGCGTCAGGGTGTCAATATTGATTTAACAGTGGCCAGCCAAACTGAAATGGTGAGCTGGTACTTGAATTGAATTTGGAGGGATTTTCATGAATAAGAAGAAAACTTCACTGATGGTTGCTGCTATGCTGGCTGTGTCGGCCATTACTTTTTCCGGCTGTTCGGCAGGAACGGCGGCGGATAACAGCGCCAGTGTCAGCGAATCCGCGCAGGGTTCCCAGAAGGCAAATGCTGATGTAAAACTTTCCGATGCTAGAAATACCCCGGCAGTGCGGGCAGCCAAGATGGTGGGGCCTGCTGTGGTAGGTATTACCAATAAAGCAGTGGTTCGGGATTGGTTCAATAATCCTGTGGAAACCCAGGGCGTAGGTTCTGGCGTTATCTTCCGTGAGGATGGCTACATCGTGACCAATAACCATGTGGTCAGCGGTGCGAAGGAAATCATCGTGTCCCTGTCCGATGGCCGCAGCCTCAAGGGCAAGCTGATTGGCGCTGATGAGCTGACGGATTTGGCTGTGGTGAAGGTGGATGGCAAGGACCTGCCCACGGCAAAATTTGGCGATTCGGATCAGATTGTGGTCGGGGAACCGGCTATTGCCATCGGCAACCCCATGGGTCTGGAATTCCGGGGCAGTGTCACCAGCGGTGTGGTGAGTGCCGTTAACCGCACGCTGGATATCAGTGACAAGCTGGTGAAACTGATTCAGACGGATGCAGCCATTAACCCCGGCAACTCCGGTGGTGCGCTTGTGAATGCGGATGGGGAAGTCATCGGCATCAACAGCGCCAAGCTGGCTGCCAGCGGCGTTGAGGGCATGGGCTTTGCCATTCCCACCAATACAGTGCAGAACATTATTGATGAGATTATGAACAAGGGCTATGTAGCTCGTCCCTATCTCGGCGTGTCCGTATTTGACCCCCAGACTGCTGGCCGTTATGGCTATCAGCTGAATATCGACAAGGGCGTTTACATCTTCCAGCTGACGCTCAATGGCCCCTGTGGCAAGGCCGGTCTCCAGCGTGGCGACATCATTCTGAAGGTCAATGATGAAGAGGTAAACAGCGTATCCGACCTGCGGGCCAAAGTGGCTGCGCATAAGGTAGGCGATACGGTGAAAGTCACCTTTGACCGCAATGGTGCCAGCCGCAATGTGGATGTGGTGCTCGAAGAAATGCCGCAGGATAACCGCTGATGAAGATTACGATTGTCTGTGCAGGCAAAATCAAGGAGAAGTATCTCTCGGCGGGGATTGCCGAATTCATGAAGCGTTTGAAGCCTTTTGCCCAGGTGGAAATCCGGGAGATTCACGAGGAGAAGATGCCGGATTCGCCGTCTGATGCGGAAAAGGAACAGGTGCTTACCCGGGAAGGGGAAAAACTCCTGAAGCTGGTGCCGGAAGGCAGTTATCTCTTTGTGCTGGATGTATTCGGCAAGGAAAAATCCTCGGAGGAACTGGCGGCCTCAATCGACAAGTTGGGCCTTTCCGGTCGCAGCAATATCACCTTTTTGATTGGCGGGGCTTTTGGCCTTTCCAGCGAGGTGCGTAAGGCTGCAGATGAGCTCTTGAGCTTTTCGCGAATGACCTTTACCCATCAGATGGTAAGGCTCCTGCTCGTGGAACAAATTTACCGCGCCTTTAAGATTAACCGCGGGGAAAAATATCATTGGTAAGTGAAAGCCGTCCCTATTGGGGGCGGCTTTGTGGTATAATAAAACTAAATTTTGACCATAGGAGCGATGATCATGCGTAATTTATATGGTTTGTTGGCGCTGATTATGGGGCTGGCAGGAATTTTTTTGATGACTACGGAGTATGGTGCCGCCGGCTTAATTTCCATGTGTTTCATGGGGGGCTTTCTTTATCGGGGCCAGATGCCGGAAGAGCATAAGGAAATTAGGACGCAGTTAGATATCAGCCAGCTCAATGATGAGATGGCTGACACTGCCCTGTCGGATTGGAAAAAGGCACAGCTGGACTATAGCCGTGTGGAGACGGCCCGCAAGAAAATTCAGGACAGCCAGCTCAGCCGCCAACTGGGACTGATGCAGCAGGAAGCTGCCCGTCTGATGAATTATGTGGAGAAACATCCGGAACGGATAGCGGCGGCAGGACGTTTTATTCATTACTATCAGGACAGGGCAGCAAGTCTCAGTGAGCAGTTTCTGGAGCTTGAGGATACGAAACTGGATACCAGTCAGGTACGGCAGGTGAAAGAGCGTCTGCGGGACACTTTGGTGAGTTTTGATGAAGCCTACAGCGCGGAGTTTACCAAGATATTAAACAATCAGCTTTTGGATATGGATGCAGAACTGACAGTTATGCAGCAGTCTCTGGAGGCAGAGGGCATCAGTAATGTCCGCAACACGCCTGCGGCAGAACCGGCAGAAATACGCCCTAATAACCCCCTGCCTGCTACGGGCATCGGCCGCAAGAAAAAGCCTCGCGTGGGCGCGGTGACCAAGGCAGGGGAGACAAAAGCAGTTCCTTTTAAGACCCACGTGTTTGTGCCGGATCATCTGCGTATGGATGTACTGGCCTATAAAGTAATCATGAGTGCCTTGGCTATTTGTTTGGGGACTATTGGCGCCCATAAATTTTATCAGGGAAAGAACAAGTGGGGCTTTGCTTATATATTCTTTTGCTGGACAACGATTCCTACTATTGTTTCCATTGCGGAGGGCATTCGCTATCTTTTTATGCCAGTAAATAATTTTTATGAACAGTACTATCGATAACAGGAGGACTGACCATGGAAGTAAAATTGGAAGACCTGATGAAAGCGAAAACCAATATAGCAAGTGCGGATGTAACGCCGGCTAACCTGCCGTCCACGGAAGTGATGACGGCGCAGGTGGAACAGGTGGTAAATGACCTGAGTCCGGAGGAGCGGGCGCAGGTGGAAAAGATAAAGGATGAACTGGATTTGACGGATTCCACGGCCATCCTGCGCTTTGGTGCGCCTGCCCAGCAAAAGATTGCCGAGTTCTCGGACAGCGTATTGTCACAGGTGCGCACGAAGGACAGCGGCCCAGTAGGTGAACTGTTGGGAAGTCTGGTCAAGCAGGTTCGGGATTTTGAACCGGAGGAGAACAAGAGCTTTCTGACGAAGATTCCGCTGGTGGGCAGTCTCGTGAAAAAGGGCGAAGACATCAAACTGGGCTATGATAAACTCTCTACGCAGGTGGAGCGCATTCAGGGAAATCTGGAACAGGCCAAGCTTAAGATGATGAAGGATGTAGCGCTTTTTGACAAGCTCTACGCAGAAAATCTCAGCTATTTCAAGCAGCTGCAGCTCTATATTCAGGCGGGCGAGGAGAAACTTACGGAAATGCGGGAGGTCACGCTGCCCAAACTGCGTCAGCAGGCGGCAGATTCCGGTGACCCCATGGCGGTACAGGTGGTATCAGACTTTGAAGCCAGTGTCAACCGTTTTGAGAAGAAGGTTCATGACCTCAAAATCAGCAAGACGATTGCGATTCAGTCGGCACCACAGATTCGCCTGATTCAGAACAATGACAAGGCGCTGATTGACCGGGTACAGACGGCTATCTACAGCACGATTCCTCTTTGGAAGAATCAGCTGGTTATTGCCTTGGGATTGCAGGCGCAGCAGGATGTCCTGCGCATGCAGCAGGCGGTAAGCAATACCACGAATGAACTGCTGCGCCGCAATGCGGAGCTTTTGCAGCAGAACAGCATTGAGACCGCGCAGGAGAATGAGCGCAGCATTGTGGATATCGAAACGGTGCGCGAGGTCAATGACCGCCTGATTAATACCATTGAAGAAACCATCAAGATTCAGCAGAATGGCCGGGCCAAACGGCAGGCGGCGGAAGCTGAACTCTTGCAGATTGAAGGCAGATTAAGGGAAACGCTGCTGAAAAACAGCGGCAGGCAGGAGGCTTAATACATGAAGAAGGAACGCCGCGCCGTCCAGCGGCGCATCAGCGTTTTGGCGTTTATTATGCTGGTAATGGTGGGCTTTATCGTCTGCCGGTATGCCTGGTTGCAGCTCGTGCAGGGAAGTTCTTTGAGCGAGCGCATGAAGGCACAGGTGGGGCAGGACTATGCGATTCAGTCTCCCCGAGGGGCAATTCTTGACCGCAATGGCCGTGAGCTCGCGGTCAGCACGATGACCAAGTCCCTCTACATTGACCCCTCTCATGTGGATAATCCGCAGGAAGTGGCGGCCAATCTGGCGCCGCTTATCGGCCAGACGGAGCAGGATATTCTGGATGATATCGCTGTGGGAGGCGGCTTTGTCTGGGTGAAACGGCGCATGGAGCAGTCGGAATACGAGGCTGTGCGTCAGCTGATTAAAGAAAAGAACTATATTTCCTGTCTAAATTTCCGGGACGAGGCCAAACGCTATTACCCCAATGATGTTCTGGCGGCCAATGTGCTGGGCTTTGTGGGCACCGATGACAAGGGCCTTGACGGGGTGGAACAGGCCTTGGATGCCCTGCTCAAGGGGGAAATCAAGGAAACCTATCTGACTACGGACCGGCAGGCCCGGCCAATTCTGGATTCCATTTTTTCCAACCGGCGGCGCTATATGGGCGATTCCTGCAAGACGGTGGAACTAACCATTGACAGTGCGATTCAGTTTATCGTGGAACAGGAATTGGACAGGGCCATTGCAGAGAACAATCCTAAGGCCATCACCTGCGTGGTGATGAATCCGAAAACCGGGGAAGTTCTGGCTATGGCATCTCGTCCCTCCTATAACCCCAATAAATTCTGGGATTATAATGCCGAGGTCTGGAAGAACCGCGCGGTGTCCTTTATCTATGAGCCGGGCTCTACCTTCAAGTCAGTAGTGGCAGGAGCAGCCCTGCAGGAAAAAGTGGTCAGCCCCAATCAGGTGTTCGTGGACCCGGGATACGTTATGGTGTCCGGGCGGCGGATTCAGAACTGGAACGGCGAAAGTTTCGGTACGGTGACCTTTACGGATGTGGTGAAGCAGTCGCTGAATACCGGTTTTGCTCAGGTCGGCTTGCGTCTAGGGGCAGAGCGTCTGATGAGTTATGCCCGCAATTTTGGCTTCGGTGAGCCTACGGGCATAGATTTGCCCGGTGAGGAAAGCGGTATCCTCTTTAAGCCGGAGGATATGCGGGATTCGGATATGGCAACCTCGGCCATTGGTCAGA
The DNA here is from genome assembly GCF_000701565.1 of Selenomonas sp. FC4001. Classification (NCBI taxonomy): domain Bacteria; kingdom Bacillati; phylum Bacillota; class Negativicutes; order Selenomonadales; family Selenomonadaceae; genus Selenomonas; species Selenomonas sp. FC4001. The sequence continues at coordinate 15,218 of NZ_JNJF01000021.1, forward strand.
GTATTGCCGTGACTCCTTTGCAGCTCGTTACGGCCGTTTCGGCTATCGCCAATGATGGCGTCCTGTTAAAACCGCATATCGTGAAGTCTATCCGCAATGCGGATGGCAGCGTCTATGAGGAACGGGGCAAGACGGAAGTGCGCCGGGTTATTGACTCGGCTACCGATAAGACGCTGATGGGGCTGCTGGAACAGGTCGTATCCAGCGGCGGCGGTGCCAAAGCGCAGGTGAAGGGGTATCGTATCGCTGGTAAAACAGGTACCGCCCAGAAAATCCGTGAAGATGGTAGTGGCTATATGGATGGCCGTTATATTGCTTCTTTCTGCGGGTTTGCGCCGGTGGAAGACCCGCAGCTGACGGTTCTCGTGATGATTGATGACCCCAGCGCGGGCAATTTCTATGGCGGCCAGATTGCAGCGCCTGTGGCCGGACGGATTTTTGCCCAGTTGTTCCGCTATTTGCATATTGAACCTTCCAGCGATCCCTTTGCTGGCATGGAACCAGCAGAGGAAAAGAAGCCCCGCCATAGACCGGCAAAACCCTTTACGGGAGTAGTGCCGGATGGCAAGGTAGTGGTGCCGGACTTCACGGGCAAGAGCCTGCGGGAAGCTGCAGGACTGGCGGCAGATAAAGGGCTGTCCTTCCAAAGTGAGGGCTCCGGGTATGCTGTGGGGCAGAGTATTGAATTGAATACGCTGGTGGATAAGGGCACGACGATTACTGTGTACTTTGAACCAGGATAATACGACGTACATCTATGTATAAAGACGCCCGCGGGGCTGGTGATATTTTCCTTCGTTATTGACAGGCTTGTAAAAGCTGGGGGAAATAACACCAGCCCCGCGGGTTTTTGCGTAGATTAAATTGCAGTTTGTCAGTGAGTACTGAAAGATTTTTGTTACAGATCAGTGAGGGCGGAGGTGGTAATACTTTTCGCCGTTGCACTAAATGACCCACAAGGAAATTTAGTGGACTTTTAGTAACCTGCGCCGGGCAGGCCGGCGGCGCGTATGTTCAGCTCAACTTCTAGGAACTTTTTGTTTGTGGGCCAGTCCTCACTGCGTTCGGACAGTCGTTCCACAGCGAAAAGCATCACCACCTCCGCCCTAAGCGATGTCCGTATAAAACGTAATTTTCGTGGAAACAAGTAGCAAGCACATCGATGTTCTTGTAACGGGAGCAACGAGTTCGTGGCAATAGTATAGGTCGTATCTTGGGGCGGACGGGGAGTGATTTTTCTGTCAGGAGCGACTGCCTGAACGCAGTGAAGGCCGGCCCCTGTAGAAAGCAGCTAAGCAAATACGTTGAAAGCAGCGCCGTTGGCCTGCCCGGCGCAGGTAACTGTACATCTCTCTTTTGCGAGGGGGTCGTTTAGCGGAAAACAGAAAAATCACTCCCCGTTCGCCCCTGACAACGTATGAACTAGATACCTTTAGCACGAACTGAACTCCCCGCAAACTGCAATTTTTAGCAGTTTTTAACTTTTTTTCAAAAAAGGTGTTGACATATAAGGAAAACTCGTGTAATATAATACAAGTCGCTGACAGACACGGACACGAAACGGTGTAGCGAAGCCTTGACTGGCGAGGCACTGATGAGTACCGAAAAGCTTCGAAAAAAACTTCAAAAAAGTTCTTGACAAGCTAAGCTGAATGCGATAAGATAAATGAGTCGCTTGAAGCGAGTACCCGAAAGGGCACAGGCGCCGATAACGACAAAACAGATTGTTCTTTGAAAACTAAACAATGCAAATAATCATGCAACATGATTAAAGCCAGATGTTTGAGAAGTGAAAACTTCTTATCAAAACATCGATTGGTATGAATAACATAGCAATCGGCAATTTCTTTAATAGATAATTGAGAGCTTGATTAAGTTCTTCATAAATTTTATGGAGAGTTTGATCCTGGCTCAGGACGAACGCTGGCGGCGTGCTTAACACATGCAAGTCGAACGAGACGATTTTAAGCTTGCTTAGAAAAGTCGAGTGGCAAACGGGTGAGTAACGCGTAGACAACCTGCCGCAAAGATGGGGACAACAGTCCGAAAGGACTGCTAATACCGAATGTTGTCAGATTCCCGCATGGGAGACTGATTAAAGATGGCCTCTACTTGTAAGCTATCGCTTTGCGATGGGTCTGCGTCTGATTAGCTAGTTGGTGGGGTAACGGCCTACCAAGGCGACGATCAGTAGCCGGTCTGAGAGGATGAACGGCCACATTGGAACTGAGACACGGTCCAGACTCCTACGGGAGGCAGCAGTGGGGAATCTTCCGCAATGGGCGAAAGCCTGACGGAGCAACGCCGCGTGAGTGAAGAAGGGTTTCGGCTCGTAAAGCTCTGTTGACGGGGACGAACGTGCGAGATGCGAATAGTTTCTTG
>NZ_JNJF01000022.1:0-6169 GCF_000701565.1 Selenomonas sp. FC4001
TGTAGAGACCCCCATAAGTTAGACCAAGAAATCTAACTTATGGGGGTCTTTTTATGGCAAAATATAGTGCAGAATTTAAATGTAAAGTAGTCCAAGAGTATTTGAACGGGGATATAGGTTATACTGCCTTAACAAAAAAATATGAAATCCCTGCCAAAAGACTCATTCAAGAGTGGGTAGGGAAATATCGAGCAATGGGGAAAGATGGCCTTCAACGGTCAAGGAAAAAAGAAATCTATTCTTTCCAATTCAAGGTAAATGCTGTAGAGTTATATTTAAGTACAGAGATTTCTTACCAAGGATTGGCACTTCGACTTAATTTGAAATCTGCGGGCCTTTTAGCTAACTGGGTTCGACGCTATCGTGCTGTTGGTATAGAAGGTCTCAAACCGCAACGGAAAGGCAGGCGGCCAAAGATGCCAGATAAAGCCAGTATTACACCAGAATGCAATATGAATCAAGATGAGAAACTTAAGCAGTTAGAAGAAGAGAATCTCAAGCTACGTATTGAGGTGGCTTATTTAAAAGGACTGAGGAGATTGCGCCTGGAGCAAGAGGCGCAGAAGCGAAAGCAAGGATCGCCCACAGTCTCCGAGGATCATTCAAATTAAAAGACATCCTTGCAGTTATAAAACTCCCTAAAGCTACTTACATGTATTGGCAACAGCGATTCGACCGCCAAAATCCGGATGCTGAGTTAGAAGCAAAAATCAAAGCTATTCGGCAGAACAACAAGGACTTTGGTTATCGTCGAATCTGGGGTAAGCTCCGCAAAGAGGGCCTTTTAGTCAATCGCAAGAAGGTTCAGCGCCTTGTCCAGAAATTAGGGCTACAGGTAAAAGCTTTCTCCCACAAGAGCCGCAAGTACAGTTCCTACAAAGGTACTATTGGGCGTATTGCTCCCAATCGGCTGCGTCGCCGCTTCGATACATGTATTCCACATCAAAAAATCACAACAGATACCACTGAATTTAAGTATTATGAAATGGACACCAACGGGAATATTCTTACACGCAAGGCATATCTAGACCCGTTCCTTGACCTTTATAATCGTGAAATCATTAGCTTTAGTATCACCAAACGGCCATCGTCACAAGGCATTATGTCTGCTTTGGATAAGGCAATTTCCATTACCAGCGACTGCCCTTATCGTCGAACGTTCCATTCCGACCAGGGATGGGCTTACCAAATGGGCAGCTATGTAGGCCGATTAAAGGAAGAACGAATTTTTCAAAGTATGTCTCGCAAAGGCACCTGCCTGGATAATAGCGTGATGGAAAATTTCTTTGGCCTGCTAAAACAGGAAATCTATTATGGGCATACCTATCACAGCTTCGAAGAACTTGAACGAGCTATACGGCATTACATCACATATTACAATAAGCACAGAATCAAAGCTAAGCTGGGGTGGCTCAGCCCAGTAGATTACCGATTACATCATGCCGCAGCGTAAAAAAACCGGTAGCAGCAAATAATTGCTACTACCGGTAAAGTCTAACTTTATGGGGTCACTACAATATCCGGCTTTTTTAGCTGCGAAAGCAGTAATGACTGTAGCGATTACTCCAAGAGTAATAAAGCCAAATTTTTTAGCGGCTTCCTGCTTGGTTGTCTTTGAGGTTATATTATTTTCATTCATGATATTTCCTCCTTAATATTTTTGAATTTATATCTATTGATTTATTTAATTGCAAAGTGTTGTTGTAGTGTTGTGAGATTTTATGGTTAAAATGTAAATAGTTGTGTCTCCTTTATTGAGATATTTAGCTTGCATATCGGCTGGCGTAAGTAGATTCATCAAATGAGTAGCGAGCAAAGACTTTGGTGAAGTCTTCCGTAAGCAGACTGCCTACGACATTATAGTTTTCGGTTTCATCATCGAGCAGTTGTCCCTGATTGTCGATCATAATGTAGGACCGTGTTAAATCATTTTCGGGAACGACATCGCGTGAAACTTTAGTATGGCGGGCCACAAAATTGTCGAATTCACCTTGATTGCTTAAGAGGGGAGAATTGTTAAAGTTATTATGGATAAAAAGCTTCATCCGGAGAAATTTCCATCGTGCAATGTTCAGTTGCTTACCGATGATAGTGAGATCTTCTTTTTCGTTGAGTTTTGTAATAACTGTGTTCAGTTTGATACGAATGTTAGGATTTACGGAAAGAGCGAGAGCGATAAGCTGGGTCAGTTTGTCAAAGGTCAATACTTCTTGAGATTTGTTACAAGCACCAAGAGCTATGAGGGTTTGTGGATTTATGCTGTCAACAGAAATGCCTAGTGTGTCTACCCTTTTAAAGAGTTCAGGTGGCATAAGATTTGGATTTAGCATTAGTGAACCATTGGTAATTAGGGAAAGTCTAAACCCTTGGTTGTAAGCGTAGGAAACGATGGCGGGGAAGTCTTTGTGAAGAACCGGTTCTCCGCCAGCAAAGTTAATAGCATCGACAATGCCGCTGTTTTTGAGGTTATCGATAATATGTTTCCATTGGTCTAATGACAAGTCATTGTTATTGTCGAAATGGGCGAAACAGTATTTACAAGCGTAGTTGCATTTTTGCGTGATGTGTAAGTTAACTTTGTATGCCATGATAGTTATACTCCTTTCTGATTTTGGGTTAGTAATATATTCATTATTTCTTTTTTAAAAAGAGAAAAAGGCGGCCCTTATGTAAAATCCCCCTTAAGTTAGACCCAAAATATAACTTATGGGGCCACTACGTCATGGACCGCCATAGAGAAAGCATATACGCTTGTCTTGACAAACTATCGCACAAGGATTGAAATAATTATCCACTACAAACGTGGCATTTCAAATTCCTGCACGCTACGCTTTCTTTGTCCTCATAAATCAAGGGGGCCACGTTGTCCTCATAAACCCGAATCACCGCATCCTGTTGACGTTCTGTATATTGATTCACCAACACATCCACTGCCATTGTAGCGATATGCGTATTCAATGTCTTTACGGCTGGCTCCTTGACATCCATTCCTTGTACGTAGCCTTTTCGAACCAGTCCTTCCCTGACGTTGAGATCCGGGTGAATCTCTGCAGCGATATCATTATAACGTAGGCGTTTCAAACAGGTGAGGCACACCCTATCTCCTATGCGAATTAGGATGACTTCGCCACTCATATCTTGTATTTGTCCATTTTCAACCGTAATATTTACACCAGCAGTAATAAATGGAACATAATAGCGGAACGCAATCTCCTGGATGTGATGCCTGCTAGCATGGTTATCTGTTGCTACTAGAATCCAGTCTGAATTCGCCATGATTTTTTCGGCTTCCTTCGTAAATACATCTGAATTATGTGCGATTATATCAGCATCTGGGTTTATTTTTAGGAGATTTTCTCGAATTGCTTCGACCTTTACCCGTTGGTTTACCGCATCCTCATGTGTGACTGCGACAATACGGTTCATATTGGAGAGTTCAAGCGTATCGAAATCGATTAAATGTATATGACGAAACCCCATGTGAACCAGGTGCTCGGCGATGATAGAGCCAACACCGCCGACACCTGCCACTGTAATAACCTGATTTCCTGTGATAGCCCGCATTGTGTCAAGTCCTAAGGCGAGAACACTTCGATTAAATTGAGCATTAGGTTCGACAGCATGCTGTTCATTAAATTTCGGGTTAGAAGAAGGAATTTGCTCACTCCATTTCTGAGTCTTGATTAGTGCAGGCCGGGAAATTATCTTTCCTTGAGTGTTTGCTTCCCATAAGCGTGCCTGATAATCCGTCTGTGAAAGAACAATAGAGGCCAGGCCAATGGCAAGTTTTTCATCACGCATATATTTCAGGAAGTTCTTCTCATCTTCGCTATCAATATGGGAAAACCACACATTCTTATCAGAAAAAGGATGTGTATGAACGTCAATTAGGGTATCTACATCAATTCGCGACTCAATTTCAAGTAGCGTATCTCGTAGAAATTCTCCTGAGACTCGTAAAGCTGCTCCTGCCTGCTGTTTGTAACTTTCTGCTTCTGGAAAGCGGACATCCTTTACAGTGATTACACATAAGTCACCAATATCCCAGCGTTTTCCCAGAAGGCAAGCATAGTACTCTTTACTTTTATCAGCTAGCATTTGTTCACGAAGGTTACGAAGATCCTGATTTTTGAATCGAATTTCTATCCGCTGATTGTCTTTTGATAAAAGTGATTTATCCTGAGGTTTTGTTTTATATTGCTTCTTCATTATAGTCTCCTTAATCTTCAAAAGGATAGGTTAACACATCCGTACATAAGGTCAGAATGTCCCAGAGATTGTCTCCGTACCGCCAGTCTTCAACTTTCCGCAAATATGCTGGCTGCCAGGCACCGGGTTTGATATGGGTACAATACCACTTCCAATTACCCATAGACATGAACATTATTTCTTCTGGCTGTTCACCAAAAGCGCCACCATAGCCCCGATTGTAAAAATGGGTGGCATTATGCGGCACTTGTAAGGTGGCCGGCAGGTAAAAACCGTTAGTAGGTAGGTCAGGATACTGATCCGGGAATATAAGCATCAACCTTACAAAGGTCTGGCCTGGGTTGGCCTGTCGCCAGGCTTCTGGTAGCAGAAAGCCATCAAACACCACCCAGTTGCAGTTTTCATCCAGTTCAGCACAATTCTTTTTGAAAAATTTTTGACAGACGTCTTGAACCTGACTCCTGATAACTGCTTTCTGCCATTCCTCCTTTTCCCCAAAATAAGAAAACTCAGAGGCTTTCACTCGATCTGGTACAATCTGGATTTTTGCACCATCATTAACATGATACAGATGACCCGGCTTTAATTTAGTATTTTGCCCCGTTTTCATATGGATGGCAGTACGCGTTTTCGGATTAGTTCCAGGTCTAGAGCCAGCTTGAATAATATCCTCTGTAGTAACTTCAGATTTGGGAATATAAACCTGTTTGCCATTAATAATCATTGTTGCCATGATATAATCCTCCTTACATCTGTTCAAAATTACGCTGTTCTTCATTATCAGCGCGAATAACCGTGTCATTTGAAGCCATAGACATATCAGATTCACTTGCAAGTTCTACAGATGGTTCATCGGTAGTTAGCAGTTCATCTAACAGTATGCAACCAGAACTGTGACTGGCCAGTTGAGTAGATAATGCTGTATTGAATGATGCTACTTCAACACGGATTCCTTTTTCCCGAAGTTCTAGTACTATAGGGAGAAAATCACTATCTCCGCTTACTAATACGACAATATCTGGTTTGATTTCGTAGGCCACTCTAGCAATATCCATTGCCATTTCAACATCGAGATTACATTTGTAACTCTCTCCAGCAATGGTTCCTACCTTTGATTTGACAATATAACCCGTCTGCCAGAGTTCATCAATAATTTCATCCTGAGCATGTTCTCGGCGTGGGTCTATAGGAACATAAGCAAAGGCTGCTTTAAGTGCCCGCCCCTCCTGTTCGTTTGCCAAATAATGAAGCAATTCGCCTGGATCTAGCTGCTGTCCGAGATAGCGTAAAGATGCATCTACATTTGCGAAATCCATAAATACGGCTAGTTTCTTTTCCATGATGTTATCCTCACTTTCATGTTTTATTTAATACATTTAATTCTTTTATTCCTCTTTTTGGGAGAGTAGATTGTTAACATTTTAAATTAATTAGTAGTGACTAATTTCTGAAATTAGTTAGTCATTGTTAGTTATGCTTTATGATTATAAATATGCACAATGGGGGAGAGGAATGAATTTACATCAGAGCAATATTGTTGTTCATTGTATCACCTCCGTTCTTCATTACTTTTGATGGTTTGTTGCGTAAAATATTTTTGTGTGCCCTAATTCATGTTTTTTAATAAGAAAAAGTGGGAGAGGATTAACCCCGCCCACTATTTCTAATTTACTTTTTGATTTTGTTCGCAGCGGCAGCTCCAGCAACTGCCAAGATACCTGCGACTGCTGCTGCAGGGATGCCAACGGCACCGCCAAGAGCTGCAATTCCGATACCGCCGATTTTCAGACCAGCCAAAAGACCAGCGCCACCACCGATTAACTCTTTCATTGTCGTACCTCCTTTCTGATTTTGGGTTAGTACAATATTCATTACTGCTGTGTTACAAAAAAGGAAGAGACAAATGCTGATAATGCAAAGTGTCCTCTTCCTAAAATACCTCCTTTCTGATTTTGGGTTA
>NZ_JNJF01000023.1:0-2912 GCF_000701565.1 Selenomonas sp. FC4001
CGCCTTGCCTACACAGGCAAGGCGTGACTTATTTATCCAGCGTCAACTTTAAGTCTCCCCCGCCTTTTACCGATATAATCCATAAGACCGATTTATCAAAAGCGAAAAGGAGGACAAAGTGTCATGGACATACAAAGCATCCAGCAAAGTCAAGCTATACAGCCAACCTTAGGACAAGCAACAAAAACCACAAAAGCCACTAACGGCTCCTTCCTGACGATGTTTAACTCCCTGCAGGGATCATCTTCCCAGTTGGCAGATATGTGGAAAAGCTCTTTTGAAAAAAACTTTTCCCAAACCACCAGCCAATATTTTTATCATGTCATGGATGTACCAAAGATTTCTGACACCACATGGGAACATAATGACTTTCCCTATGATAAGCTGACACAGGAAAATATCGACAGCAACGTATTCAGTTGGCAACCAACACGGGGGAACCCAAACCAACTTGACGCCAAGGTACAAGCTAAGAATCAGGCCATGTTAGGAAAAAATACCATCATTGTTCCCCCCGCACTAGAAGAAAAAATGCAGCAAAATCCAAAGCTGGCGCAAAAAGTGGCTGCAAATATTGAACGGATATACGAAATACATCGCCCAATGCCTCATCTTCCCATGCCCGGCACAAAATTCTACGGCACTAAAATGTATGGCTCCGTGATTATCTTGAACGAAGATGGCGATGTAGAACACTCCTGTGTTACCAGTGGTGGCGGAATTGTCGGCCCGGACGAAAAAACATTACGTCAGTTTGAAGCCGAACAAGCCAAAAAACAAAAACGTCGAGAGGAAAAGCAACATTTAGCTCAAGAAGCCACCATTGCACATATTGACCAGCATATAGACATGATGCGATTTCTGCAACACCAAAAGGCGCACTTATGAGTTTCTCCGAAACCCGTGCTTAATCTGCCATGCTGGCAGTGAATTTGCACCCTACGGGCTTACTGATTTTAGTAATCCATTTACCGCCCTGGACGGCCTAAGCACTCGTGTCTCAATCGGCAGAATTGAGACACTCATAAGTGCGCCTTCGGAAACCACCATCCTGTATTACAAAATAATTTATACAACAAACGGCACATAGCCTACAAAAAAAGCAACGCAGTTCAGGGAGGAAACGACCGGCAAAATCCCCGAAGGGTGCATTGAGTTTCACAGAAACTCCTAGATGCACATGTAAACTCAACTGCACGAGTTTACATGACGGCATCTTGAGAAGATCCCCGAAGGGGTGCAGTGAGTTTTGTTAAAACTCCTAACTGCACATGTAAGCCGTTCTTCACGGCTCCCATGGAACGTAAGCAAAAAAAGCGGGATTTCTCCCGCTTGGACTTGTCCATTTATCCTTTTTGTTTGTTCAAACCATTTGCCACCAGTGCTTTCTGAACTGTTGTTGTAGAAATCCCCAAAGCCTTGGCAATCTCTCGAACAGTTGCTGATGGATTCTCTTTTTTATAATTGACCACTTTATGCTCTTTCGCATAATCTTTGTATCTTCCGCCACGCTTCACTCTAACCAGTTCGGCTTTGGCTGCTGACAATTCTTGCTTTAATTGAGCTATCTCCTTATCCGACTTCAATTTTCCATCAAAAAGCTCACTATGTTCTTTCCAAAGCTTTTGATAATCTTTAACCTCTTTCTCATACGCTTTCATCTGTTTGATATAATCATCAAAATAATCATTTGGGGCCTCTCCCCAAGATAGATGGAACTTTTCAGAAGAATCGTAAGCCCCCTTTTTTTCATAGTGCTTAACGACCTCATTAGCTATATACAACGCCCTCTTATAAACACTTGTCCAAAATTCTTCCGTCTCATCATCTTGAAAATAGTCTTCCCTATTCTTTATCCCTTTACGCGCCTTGCGTGTCTGGACTATCTGATTCTGTAATTCCAAAAATGTCATAGTGAACACCGCCTTTGTATTATAAAGTAATTTCTAATACAATTATAGCAGACTGATTTTGTGTTAACAAGTATTTGTTAACACAAAATCAGTCTGAAAAATTATTGCCACCACTTCAAGACAGTATGCCTAGACAAGCCCGTTGAGCGCTCACAATCTATCTTCTTGCCATCTGGATGCGCAGCTTGCCATTCTAAAACAATCTGCTGCTTACTCGGCCGTCCATCCCTGTTACGCCATGCCCCATTGGGATAATCTACTTCTTGTACTGCCCTTGCACGAACTAAGTGTAAGGCCTGCTTTCTGCCGTTCCTCTTGTTAGCTGGAACGGATATGCCACTCACACGCTCTACTTCAGCCCTGCTATACGTTACGTAACTTTCTTGATACATATTCATGGCATCCAACACATCACGCTTTGTAAAGCGATTATGCTCATCATCGCTAATTTCATCCAGAGACGGCAATAGCTCCAAAGCATCCGTTAGCACCTCATCTTCTGGAACATCACACTTCACTCCATACGCAGCTAACACAGACAAGCACCAGTACCTATGCCCCACGGAGGCTTCGCCACCTTTCAGCTTCCGAAGCCACCAATCATATAAATCACGCTTGATATGCCATCTGCCTCGGTCTTCACCTCTCACAACCCGTCTTTCATACCACTCTGGATATTTTTCCTTGGCTGCCGAAAGTTCCAAAGCCGATTTATAGCCAAAATCTGTTAAGGCCTTGCTCTTATCCATGAGGAATGTGTTCAGATACTCAATAGTAACCCGCTCACCAGTCTTAAAGGCTGTCACTATGTACCTCTTTCCTAGCTTGCTCTGTGTGCCTACCGCACGAAACCCCTGAAAAATCCCTTGATATTGAACCTGATCACGCTCTGTATAGGTACTGGTATATCTGTTCCATATCTTGGCTATCAGCTCATACTTAAAATCCCGCAACCTGTCATGCAAATGCCTATACAATGGCACAGGCTTCTCCAGCAAG
>NZ_JNJF01000024.1:0-2893 GCF_000701565.1 Selenomonas sp. FC4001
TGATAAAAGGCCTCCTATGATTTGATTATAGTTTATCATAGAAGACCTTATATTTTCGGGGAAAGTTAATTTACAGAGATTTTTTCATACTCTCTAGCGTTTTTGTCAAACTGTCCATCTTTTCCTTAAATTTCTTAACACGGACTTCTACATTATCTTCATCATACATTGGAGCGGTTGCTTGGATCTTCAAGTCTGCAATAATTTCGTCAGCTTTTTCTTGTAGCGTGATTTTTAGCTTTTGCAAAGATTCTTTTACCTGAGCATATACGAAGTCGCGTTCCTCATTTGTTGTGCATATATCCATGGCCCACTGTGCATCATTACGAATCTCATTAACCAACATTTCAAGGGCCTTTTCCGATGTGGAAGCACTTTTCTTCGTCTCATTACCCTCTGAATTCATATAATTTGCAAGTGACCAGCCTGCCAATCCTCCAATTAACAAATTCCAAATCATGATAAATTCCTCCTTATTAATTAATCATGTATCATATTGAACGAGTTTGCGATTAGGGAGCGTTGATCTCCTTTTCCCCGTATGAATTTATTTATTTAGAATATTACCTAATGCTTTGTCTATTACTAGTCCGGCTGCAGTGGTCGTTACGTCACTACCTACAGCACCAACTCCATACCAAACAATGCCGATTTTTGCCGTATCAATACCTATATCCCCTGCGGTTTTAGTAATTTTTTTCTTACACATTATTGATTCATCCTTTCTTAAATTTTAATTGAGTTTGTCATTTATTTTGCTTGTTCGTAAACTATGTTTATAGTTTTACCCATATGGAAATGTGAATCTTTTCATCAAGTTCGTTGTCGATATTGGCTCCCCAAAGCACGCAAGATTCATTATAACCAATTTCTTCACTAACAAGTTCACAGATCTCCTGGATTTCAAACATACTGATATTATCCTCGCTGCCTATGATGTTTAGAACTATAAATTTTCCTGAATGAGCAGGTATATTCATGTCATATAGTTTTTGTAATGCCATTTTTGCAATAACTGATTTATCCGTGGTTGTATTCTGTTCTTCATAGCTGAATGCTAAGCGACTAGGGGGGGATAATAAGGCTTTAATGTCTTCAAGACCGATATCAACGATTCCAGTTTTGGAGTTAAATGTCTCGATGGATTTTATACTTTCGACGATGTAAGTGTATAGTTTTTCTTCGCTTGGAAAATACAAGGGATTAACTATAATTATGGAATTATTTATTTCTATTGGTTCATATGAAATTAGCAATGGGAAAAGCATTATGTTTTGTTGTTTACTGATTTTTACTATTTCCTTGAATTTTTCCAAATCGTGTTCTTCGCTGGCATCTGCCACAAGGAAAATTACATCGATATCTGTCCATTGTGTTCCCTCATGTGGCGAATCATGCAGGGTTAAAGTTGTGTTTCTTAAGTGTTTTTTTAGTTTTGCACTTGTTTTTCCTATGCTTACAACTTGCAGCTTACGTACAGGAATATTATCATCAAATTCAAACATTGTTAATCATCCTCCTATAAAAGTGTATATAGATTATCTTATTTATATAACTGTTTCGATAGTTATATTTACTCATAGTATTGTATAAGAGCCGTTGGCATTAATTCCAATGGCTCTTATAGTTATGTATAGTTAATCAAAGATGCTGGATATTGCGCTGCCAACAAAAAATGCAGCGCCAATACTTGCAACGATAGGGGCTGCACCCAATGCGAGTGCACCACAGGTGGTTCCAGCTATAGCACCGCCTATAGTGGTAGATGCAATTGCAGTAACAACTGTTCCGGTAGCTCCAGCGGCTAGGCTACCAGCAGCGGCAGAGCCGGCACCCGTTATACCACCTTTAGCTGTAGCTCCGGCAACATCGATGACGGCATCGTCCCACTTTTTATTACCCTCGATTACATCATAGATTGAAGATACTGCTTCGATACCACCGCTGACAACAGCGCCTGCCATACCTCCAGTTTTTGCTGCGTTGCCTAAATTAGCCAAAGTGGGCATTTTACCAAGCCCTTTACTCGCTATACGGCTGGTGGTTTTTGAAGAGATTCCACTGGATTTAACTCTTTGGGTGGTTTTGCCAGCGGCATCAAGGACACGATTGACTTCTCGTGCTGTTTCTTCGGTACCGTACACTGTTGTTTTGTTGTACTTACCATTGATGATTTGTTTCGCTGTTTTCCGTATTCCGGAGTTGCTAATAGTGTCTTTCAGTTGACCATGCATTGTTATCTGTCCATTACTGTTGGTAGCAATAACATCTTTCATGGTAGCTGTAGTAGACTTTGTGAGATGAGCGCTATTGCTGTTTAAGACATTGGAAATGTTGTATTTGTCACAGAATAGTATTTCATGTACATGTCCCTTTAATTGAGGGCATTGTCCAGCTCTTTCAAGTGCTCTGGTAATTACGCTGGCTTCGTAAGCTTCGTTACTAAGACCTCCAAGCATACGCGATGATTTTTTTCTTTTCATGGTTAAATCCTCCTTAGAATCATAAGTGGAGGAGGGGCCCTCCAGCTTGCGTATCAGTTGATATAAGGTGTTCATTTTTCAGATTTTGGGGGATCTCTCATAGCATTTACATCCTTTCTTGAGGTGATTTTATTCTATTGAAATAAATACCATATTTTATATTGTTTATTTGGGCAGATTTTTCATTATTGCACTGGCAACTTGTTTAGGATCAATCTTTTCCATGCAGTGTGTTATTATTGAGATACCTATATTGACAGCTGGCTCTTTTATGTTTGCTAGTGGTGATGGTCGTCCAATTCTTATATCGGCATATGTAGAGACCCCCATAAGTTAGACCAAGAAATCTAACTTATGGGGGTCTTTTTATGGCAAAATATAGTGCAGAATTTAAATGTAAAGTAGTCCAA
>NZ_JNJF01000025.1:0-1392 GCF_000701565.1 Selenomonas sp. FC4001
GAGAGTATGAAAAAATCTCTGTAAATTAACTTTCCCCGAAAATATAAGGTCTTCTATGATAAACTATAATCAAATCATAGGAGGCCTTTTATCATGGCAAGACAGAAAAAAGAGATTCACAAAGTAGAAATGACCGATGGCAAGCGAGCCATCATCCAGCAACTGTTCCAAGAGTACAACATCGAGAGCGCTACTGATATCCAAGATGCCTTGAAAGACTTGCTGGGCGGCACCATCAAGCAAATGATGGAAACGGAAATGGATGAGCATCTGGGCTACAGTAAGTCTGAACGCTCCGATAGTGAGAATTCCCGCAACGGATACAAAACCAAGCGTGTCAACAGCAGTTATGGCAGTTTTCAGATTGATGTCCCGCAGGATCGCCAATCCTCCTTTCAGCCCCAGGTAGTTAAGAAGCGGCAAAAGGATATTTCCGCCATTGACGAGAAAATTATCTCTATGTATGCCAAAGGCATGACTACCAGACAGATTTCTGAAACCTTAGAAGACATTTACGGCTTCGAGGCCTCAGAGGGATTCATATCCGATGTTACCGATAAAATCCTGCCTCAGATTGAGGAATGGCAGAGCCGGCCGCTTTCCAGTATATACCCCATTATTTTTATTGATGCCATCCACTTTTCCGTAAGGCATGACAATATGATTACCAAGCTAGCTGCGTATGTCGTAATGGGGATAAACGAAGATGGCCGCAAGGAAGTCCTTACGATTGAAGTGGGCGAAAATGAGAGCAGTAAATACTGGCTGGGCGTCCTGAACAGCCTCAAGAACCGTGGCGTAAGGGATATTCTTATTCTCTGTTCGGATGGGCTTACTGGCCTGAAAGAGGCCATATCGGCAGCATTTCCCAAAACGGAGCACCAGCGCTGCATTGTCCATATGGTGCGCAATACACTGAAATATGTCGCCAACAAGGATATGAAAAATCTTGCCAAAGATCTTCGTACCATCTATACCGCCCCTGATGAGAAAGCTGCCGTTAAGCGGCTGGAGGAAGTGGACAAAAAATGGACGCCCCATTATCCGGCGGCAATGAAGCGCTGGTTTGACAACTGGGATGTAATAACGCCGATATTCAAGTTCTCAACAGACGTCCGTACAGCCTTTTACACGACCAACGCCATTGAGAGCCTGAATTCCTCATATCGCCGTCTGAACAGCCAGCGAAGTGTTTTCCCCAGCCAGCAGGCATTGCTGAAGGCATTGTATCTGGCAACGTTTGAGGCTACCAAGAAATGGACTATGCCAATTCGGAACTGGGGTAAGGTAAGGGGCGAGTTGACCATTATGTACCCTGACAGATTACAACCGTAAAATACATAAATGCTAAAGTCATAGAAGACCTATTTACAGACTTTTATTCACACCCTC